>JBAXCN010000018.1:0-43995 GCA_037141455.1 Bacteroidota bacterium | reverse complement strand
ATTTAAAGTTACAAATGATACAAGAATAAATGGTGGTGCAAGTGTGGTTAACTTTGTTCAATTCTGTGATTTAAATGGAATAGAAACTAATTTAGGAACAATTGGAAGCGGTGCAACACAAAGTTGTGGTTTATACTTGGCAATTACCAGTTGCAATCCTGAAGGAAATGGAACGCCACCTGTTAACAACGATACAGATGGTGATGGTGTAAATAATAACTTAGACGATTATCCAACTGATGCTACCAAAGCATTTAATAATTATTATCCTTCGGCAAGTGGCAGAGCTACTGTAGCTTTTGAAGACAACTGGCCGAGTAAAGCCGATTATGATATGAATGATGTTGTAATTTCGTACAGATACAATATTGTTACTAATGCTACAAATGTGGTTGTTCAAGTAAATGCAAATTACTCATTAATAGCTTCAGGTGGTACTTTTCAAAATGGATTTGGTGTAGAATTTCCAATTAACCGAGCAAATGCAACAGGAGTAACAGGTGGAACCTTAGAGGCTGGACAAACAAAAGCAGTGGTTACATTATTTAACAATACCCGCGCTACGGTTCAAAACTGGAATACTAAAATTGGTTTAGCAACTTCTGATTCGGTTAACTATGCGGTTAGCTTTAATGTAACTAGCGGACCTAATTTAAGTAATTTTGGTTTAGGAATTTATAATCCTTTTATTTGGAATAATACAGCAGGTTTTGGCCGTGGATACGAAACTCATTTACCAGGAAAAACGCCAACTACTTTAGCTAATACTACTTTATTTGGAACAAGCAACGATAATTCGAATTTAACTGTGGGCAGATATTATGTTACAAAATCAAATGGTTTGCCATGGGCAGTAAATATACCAGTTAAATTTAATTATCCTTCCGAAAGAGCTGATATTACAACTGCACATTTAAAATTTGCAACTTGGGTTCAATCAAATGGAGCAACTTATTCCGATTGGTATTCAAACCAAGTAGGCTTCAGAAATAGCAGTAATATTTACGTTATTCCATAATATTTTTTATGTTTTATAGTTTAAAACGCTCACCCAGTAATGGGTAGGCGTTTTTTTTATTTAATAAATTCCAAAATAGCTGTTGCATAACAAAAAATTAACCACATAGATAACATAGGACATAAAGTTACTCTAATGTTATCTATGATCTATGTGGTTCAATAATTATATTATTGGTTTTCTGTTTTACTAAACTCCAAAATATCTGCTGGCTGACAATCCAATGCTTTACAAATACTTTCCAAAGTACTAAAACGAATGGCTTTGGCCTTACCCGTTTTTAAAATAGAAAGGTTCGAAAGTGTAATATCTACTTTCTCTGATAGCTCGTTTAAACTCATTTTTCGTTTAGCCATCATTACATCTAGGTTTACTATTATTGGCATATTTTTAAATAGTTAAGTCGTTTTCTTGTTTTAAGTTTATTCCAAATCTAAATATTTCAATCAATACCAAAATTAGTGTCATCATGATTAGTCCTTGAGTTATTTCGCTCATATATAAACCGCGTTTTACAACTACAAAATATTTAGAAAAACCAATACTTTGTTGAATCACCTGAGAAAACCAAAATTTTTGAAAAGATTCACAAATTGGCATTAACCCAACTGCAAAAGCTATCCAACGCAATCGCCTAATATTATAATCATCAAAAACGTTTTTTTGCATTATTGACCGAAGTATTTTCATTAATTGAAAAGTAATTGTTAAACTTAAAATAAACCAAAGCATGTCGGCTAAAGTAATTCCAATATTCTTTGGAGTAAACGCTTTAGATAAATCATAATAGTCTACTCTTGCCCAACCACTTCTACTTAATAAAACTATAGGTTTTGCATTTGTATCGGTTCCTATATAATTGAATTCTTTGGTTGGTCTCCATTTTTCTTCTGATACTTTAAAATCACCTCTTACTGTAAAATACAACCCTTTTTCATCGATGAAAATATAATTGACTAAAAACAAAAAAATAATTAGAGTCAAGTGAAACCAGTAGCCAATTCTAAAAAACCAATACAAGGTTTTTATAAGCGATTCTTTCGTTAAATTTTTCATATTTTATATTGTTAAATCGTTTTCTTGTTCAATTTTATTTCCTTTTTTAAACACATCAATTAACATAAAAATAATTAGTGCAAAAAACAAAGGATAAAAAAAGTTTTGAGCACTAGATCGCATGCTAAGATTGGACAATTCATTGAACAAATTTTCATAAAAAAAAATTTCTAATAAATATTCCTTTACAAATGTTATGATAGGCATTAAGAGTAATAAAGAAGCAATAACTCTTAAAATTTTTATTGTGTTATTATTAAACATTCTTTCTTTTTTTATAGCCAATACAATTAATAAAACCAAGAGTAAAATTATTTCTTGAATTACCAATTTCAAAATAACAAGCATTTTACAAAACCATAATTTCGAAAACAAAAAATCATTTACAGTATGAAACTTAACACTTAAAATTGGGTCGTTACTTGAATAAGTAATGTTTACAGAATCGAATTTACTCGAATTAAAATTTTCCTTTTTAATTTCTATTTTTTTGTAATTGTCGAATTTTGTTAATACAACATCTGAAATCTTGAAGGACATACTTTGTTCAACTCCGTTAGCTTTACTGTTATCAAATATTTTGATTCCTATAAAGTATCTTAAATTAAGGATGAACATGATACAAGCAAAAAAGAAAAGTATCTTTTGCAGAAGTGAAAGTTTGAGAAACAATTTAATTGGGTTCATAATTTTTATTTATTTGTATGATGCAAACAAAAGTAAAAATTTATTATAAAACAAACTATATTTATTGTTTATAAATAAATATATCACCAATAACAATAATTTAATTATTTTGTATTTTGTACAAACTTGTTGGTCAGGAGACACAACAACGGCCAGAAGCTAGCTGCCAGAAGCCAGTTGCTAATAACAAAAAAAATCCTTTCCATTTCCAAAATCAAAACCTTACCTTGCCGACCCTTATGATAAATATAACTTTACCAGACGGTTCCGTTCGTACGTTTGAACGGGGAATAACCGCCTTAGATGTAGCCAAATCAATTAGTGAAGGATTGGCAAGAAATGTGTTAGCAGCCAAAGTAAATGGCGTAACTGTAGATGCAAACAGAGTAATCAATGAAGATGCATCTTTAACGCTTTTAACGTGGAACGATTTCGAAGGCAAACAAACAATGTGGCATTCATCGGCCCATTTAATGGCCGAGGCTTTAGAAGTTTTGTATCCAGGTGTTAAATTTGGTATAGGTCCAGCTTTAGAGAGCGGATTTTATTACGATGTTGATTTTAATGGTGAATCATTTTCGACTGAAGACCTTAAAAAGGTAGAAGACAAAATGAGTGAATTGGCAAAACAAGGAAATTCATTTAACCGAAAAGAAGTGAATAAAGGGGATGCTATTGCCTATTTTACCGAAAAAGGTGATGAGTATAAGTTAGAATTGTTGCAAGATTTAGCTGACGGAACCATTACTTTTTATACGCAAGGCAATTTTACCGATTTATGTCGTGGGCCACATATTCCAAACACTGGATTTATAAAAGCATTAAAACTAACTTCTGTGGCTGGTGCTTATTGGCGCGGCAACGAAAAAAATAAACAGTTAACTCGCATATATGGAATTACCTTTCCTAAAAAAGCGGAGTTAGATGAATATTTAATAATGCTTGAAGAAGCTAAAAAACGCGACCATAGAAAATTAGGAAAAGAACTGGAATTATTTACTTTTTCTGAAAAAGTAGGAATGGGTTTGCCATTGTGGTTACCAAAAGGAGCTGCCTTGCGCGAACGTTTGGTTCAGTTTTTACAAAAAGCGCAAGTAAGTGCGGGTTATTTACCAGTTATAACTCCACATATTGGTCATAAAAATTTGTACATCACTTCTGGTCATTACGAAAAATATGGAGCTGATTCATTTCAACCCATAAAAACACCAAGAGAAGGGGAGGAGTTCTTTTTAAAACCAATGAACTGCCCTCATCATTGCGAAATTTATAAATCTTCACCAAAATCGTACAAAGATTTACCAGTTCGTTATGCTGAATTTGGAACAGTTTATAGATATGAACAAGCAGGCGAATTACATGGATTAACCCGTGTGCGAGGATTTACTCAAGACGATGCACATTTATTTTGTCGCCCAGACCAAGTAAAAGAAGAGTTTTGTAAAGTGATAGATTTGGTTTTGTATGTTTTTAAAGCATTGGATTTTAAAGATTTTACTGCTCAAATATCTTTACGCGACCCCGAAAACAAAACTAAATATATTGGCAGTGACGAAAATTGGGCTTTAGCTGAAGCAGCAATTATAGAATCGGCTGCAGAAAAAGGCTTGAATACAGTTGTAGAATTGGGCGAAGCCGCATTTTATGGTCCTAAATTAGATTTTATGGTTAAAGATGCAATTGGAAGAAAATGGCAATTGGGAACTATTCAAGTAGATTATAACTTACCAGAAAGATTTGAATTAGAATATACAGGAAGTGATAATTTAAAACATCGCCCTGTTATGATTCACCGAGCACCTTTTGGTTCATTGGAAAGATTTGTGGCTGTGTTAATTGAGCATTGTGCTGGAAATTTTCCACTTTGGTTAACTCCCGAGCCCTTTGCTTTATTGCCAATAAGCGAAAAGTATCACGAATACGCAGAAAAAGTTTTGGATTTGCTAAAAAAACATGATATTCGCGGCTCATTTGATGACAGAAACGAAAAAATAGGTAAGAAAATTCGTGATGCTGAAACTAAAAAAACTCCTTTTATGCTTGTAATAGGCGAACAAGAAATGGCCGAAGAAAGCGTTTCTGTTAGAAAGCATGGTGGAGAGGATTTGGGAAAAATGAATTTAACAGATTTTATAAATTATTTAAAAGAAGAACTAACAATAAAAAATTAACAAAGATTGGCATTACCACCTAAAAAAAAATCAGCATACGTTCCTGGCGGCAGAAGGCTTCCAATGAAGCCAGGAGAAGGGGAGTTTAATATAAATATGCAAATACGAGCTAAAGAAGTTCGATTAATTGCAGAAGGTATTGAACCTGGTGTATATTCAATAAACAGAGCGCAAGAAATAGCCGATGAGCAAGAACTTGATTTGGTTGAAATTTCGCCAAATGCTGATCCACCAGTTTGTAAAGTAATTGATTATAAAAAGTTTTTGTTTGAACGCAAAAAGAAAGCTAAAGAGGCAAAAGCCAATCAGTTAAAACAGGATATAAAAGAAATTAGGTTTGGACCAAATACTGACGACCATGATTTTGATTTTAAATTAAAACATGCAGAGGAATTTTTGAAAGAAGGCCATAAAGTAAAAGCTTACGTGTTTTTTAAAGGTAGGTCAATTGTTTATAAAGAAAGAGGAGAAGTGCTTTTATTACAATTTGCACAAAAACTTTCGGAGTGGGGTAAAGTAGATATGTTACCAAAATTAGAAGGAAAGAAGATGAATTTAATTATGAGTCCAAAACCTAAAAAATAAAATCGATAAATTGTAAAGTATAAAAAGAATCGGAGATTAAAATGCCAAAAGTAAAAACAAACAGTGCGGCCAAAAAGCGCTTCAAAACCACTCCTAGTGGTAAAATTAAAAGAGGCTCAGCTTACAAAAGCCACATTTTAACAAAAAAATCAACCAAACGTAAACGTAACTTAACCAAAGGTGGTTACATTAGCGAACCTGATATGGGGTTGATAAAAAATTTATTGGGAATAGGTAAATAGTTTGTAGTACTTAGTTTTTAGTTAATTAGTTGATAGGATTTATTTCTAACAATTTAGCAATAAAACAGTACAACCATTTATTTTTCCAAACTCGGTTTCAAACAAGTATTAACCCGAACAAAAGCCCCAAAGAATCACACTTAACCGAAGTGATCGCTTAGGTTCAAAAAACTAAAATTAAATTATGCCACGTTCAGTCAATTCAGTAGCCTCAAGAAGGCGCAGAAAAAAACTCCTAAAATTAGCTAAAGGCTATTGGGGTGCAAGAAAAAATGTATTAACCGTTGCCAAACATACTATAGACAAAGGTCTAAATTATGCTTACCGCGATAGAAAAACCAAAAAACGAAATTTCCGTTCACTTTGGATAGTGCGTATTAACGCAGGTGTGCGTCAATATGGTTTAAGCTACAGCCAATTTATTGGTTTAGCAGCTAAAAGTAATTTAGCTTTAAACCGTAAAGTATTGGCCGATTTAGCAATGAATCATCCTGATGCATTTAAAGCCATTGTTGAAAAAGTAAAATAAATTTTTAACTAACAATACAATTTTCGATTATATAAAGCCCGCTATTAATAGTGGGCTTTTTTATTTAAGAGCTATAAAATGTACAATTTTATTAACTAGGCTTATAAAAAGCATTGTTTCTCTGTGCTTTTTAATATTATTATCATGTTAATAAAAACAAAGTGTTTATGGAATGGATTAATATACTAAAGTGTATTTTTACTGGTAACGATTTACGGGAGTTAACACTTGCTGAAATTGAAAAAATGAATGAACTGTTAGCACAAGGTAAAATTTGGCAAGTAGATGGTAAACAAATAGATTATAAATTAGAAAAAGGGCTTACCACAGTTGATGGTAGTTATATTTATCCGATTATTAAAGGAGTAGTAGTACTTCTTTCCGATTTAGCATTGGTTGATAGTTTTGATAAAGTTCAAGGTGAATTACTTAGTGATGATAAAAAATTAGTTAAAAACTTTTATGATGACAGAGGTTGGCACCAAGAAGTAGGCCAAGAATATGAAGATGCAATAATTTTTGAAGATTTGCGCCCAATGAGTGTCGAATATATTAAAAATTGCCATGCTCGTGTAAATAGATATTTAAATAAAAAAGGTAAATACATGCTTGACGGAGGTTCAGGAGCCCTTCAATTTACCGATTATTTGCAATATTCTGAAAATTACGAATACCGAATTTGTGCCGATTTATCCATTCAAGGATTGTTGGAATGCAAGAAAAAATTAGGAGACAAAGCAATTTGTTTACTGTGTGATATTACAAATTTGCCAATAAAAGAAAACATGGTTGACGGTTTTATTTCGTTAAACACCATTTACCATATTCCAAAAGAGGAACAAATTAAAGCAATGTCGGAATTATACAGAGTTTTAATTACTAATGGTAAAGGGGTTATTGTATATGATTGGTATAAACACTCACCTTGGATGAATATTTCTTTATTTCCTTTTAGGGCTTTAGAATATTTTAAACACCGAATATTAAATTTGTTTGCTAGTGCTAGTGGAAAAGCTGCACCAGCTAAAATGTTGTATTTCCATGCTCATAATTACGATCATTTTAAAAATAATATGCCTATGCCTTTTACTTTAGCGGTGTGGCGTTCAATTAGTGTGCCTTTTATGCGTTTTTACATTCATCCTTGGTTATTTGGCAAGCAATTGTTAAAAGCAATTTGGAACTATGAAGAAAAAAATCCTTCATACACTGGTTTAAATGGGGAGTATCCAATGTTTTTATTTGAAAAGAAATAAATTCTTTCAAATAAAAAAGCTGCTTAACAAACATTAAGCAGCTTTTTGCATTTTTGTAATATTGTTAATTTACATTTACTTAATCAATGGTATTGGTATTATTAAATTAAAATACTTGTAAGAAACATTTTAAAATAATTAACAATTCAACCATTTAACAATTCAACCATCCAACAAATTAACCACCTACTCTTTCATTCCTAATTCAATGTGGCCTAAATCTTCGTCTTCTTTCAATTTCATTATTTGATCTAAAGCATCTGGAACTACATCGCTGCAAATGGTAATAAAACTTCCTTTTTTTGCATTTTTAATCACATATTCAATGGCTTCTTTTTCCTTTTTAATTGTAATTATTTCTTTGCTAGGATTTACTTCTTTTACTCCATTAGATATTAAATCGATAATTTCTTGTTCTGTTTTTCCTCTTAAGTTTTTATCCTGACGAATAACAATTGTATCAAACATTTTTGAAGCCACTTTTCCCAAATTTATTGTATCTTCATCTCTTCTGTCGCCAACACCTGCTATTACTCCAACTTTTTCGGTAGCTTCAACTTTGCTCAAAAGGTCGGCTATTGCTTCAAAACCTGCAGTATTGTGAGCGTAATCAACCATTACCTGAAAGTTTTTAAAATTAAAAATATTCATTCTACCAGGGCTTTGTGTAGGGCCTGGAATAAAAGTGGCTAAAGCCAAACGCATATCTTCTATTTTATAATTACGAATAAAAGCTGCTAAAATTACAGGTAAAATATTGGCTATGTTATAAGTTGCTCGTCCACCGAAAGTAAGGGGTATATTTACTGCTTTTTCTACCCTTATTTTCCAGGTTCCTTTGCAAATAGTTACATAATCGTTTTCGTAAATGGCAGCCAAACCACCAGAAGCAATATGAGTTTTAATAATTGGATTATTTTCATTCATACTAAAAAAAGCATGTTTGCATCTTAAATCCTTTGTCATACCCGCGGTAAGTTTATCGTCAGCATTTAAAATGGCATACCCGCTTGGTAATACACTTTCAGGAACAACTGCTTTTACTCTTGCTAATTGTTCAATGGTATCAATATCTCCAAGTCCCAAATGATCTTCTGCAATATTTGTAACAATTGCAATATCGCAATTATGAAAACCTAGTCCAGAGCGCAATATTCCACCACGAGCGCACTCTAATACTGCAAAATCGACAGTAGGATCTTTTAAAACAAACTCAGCACTTACAGGCCCTGTGCAGTCGCCTCGCATCATTAATTTGTTTTGAATATAAACACCATCGGTTGTGGTGTAACCTACTTTATGCCCCATTGTTTTTACCATGTGTGCCATTAAACGAGTAGTAGTAGTTTTGCCGTTTGTACCAGTAACTGCAATTATTGGAATGCGGGCTGAACTTCCTAATGGATATAACATGTCAATAACAGGTTCAGCTATATTGCGAGGAAGACCTTGTGTAGGATCAATATGCATTCTAAAACCGGGTGCTGCATTCACTTCAATTACCCCTCCACCTGTTTCACTTATAGGTTCCGAAAGTGTTTCTGCCATTATATCTATACCACAAATATCCAAACCAATTATTTTTGCAATGCGCTCGCACATAAAAATATTATCAGGATGAACCAAATCGGTTATATCAGTTGCAGTTCCACCAGTTGAAAGATTGGCTGTGGGTTTTAACCATAACTCTTCGCCAATAGGCAAAATACTATCGAGTGTTAAGTTTTTTTGTTCTAAAATATCTAAAGTAAATTGGTCAATTTTAATACTGGTTAAAGTTTTTTCATGGCCATATCCTCTTCGTGGGTCTTGGTTTGTAATATCTATCAATTCGTCTATAGTATGCACTCCATCGCCAGTAACAGCAGCAGGTTTGCGAATTGCAGCAGCAATAAATTTATAATTAATTACCAACACCCTGTGGTCTAAACCAGTAATAAATTTTTCAACTATTATTCCTCTTGAATATTTTTTTGCTGCTTCCAAACCTTTTACTGCATCTTCCCAATTTGTAATATTTGTAGTAGCACCTTTACCATGGTTGCCATCAACTGGTTTTGTAACTATTGGATACTTTATACTTTCAATTGCAGCTAGTAATCCTTCTTCACCATATACAATTCTACCTTTAGGAACAGGAATTTCAGCTGCACCTAATAGGTTTTTTGTTTCTTCTTTATCACATGCAATATCTACAGCTATGCACCCTGTAGTACTTGCAATTGTGGCTCTAATTCTTTTTTGATTAACACCATAACCTAGTTGTACTAAAGAGTTTCTGTTTAATCTAATATATGGAATACCTCTTGCAACAGCTTCATCAACTATACAACCAGTGCTTGGCCCAAGTCTTTCGTCTTCTCTTATAACTCTTAGTTCTTGAATATCTGCTGGTAAATCATATTCGTTTCCATCTATTAAAGCTTCTGCAATTCTTACAGCTGCCCTTGCTGCAAAAACACCCGCTTTTTCTTCCATGTAGCTAAATACTACATTATAAATACCATCTTTACCGGTAGAACGTGTTCTACCAAAACCTGTTTCCATTCCAGCCAACGATTGAATTTCGAGTGCAATGTGTTCAATTACATGGCCCATCCAAGTTCCTTCTTTTACTCTGCTAAAAAAACCTCCTGGTTTGCCAACTGAACACCTGTGGCTAAACATAGATGGAAACATTTTTTCTAAACGCTCTCCAAAACCATCTATAACATTTGTTGGTTTTTGTTCTAAATCCTCCAAATCCAAACGCATTTGAATTAATTTATGTCTGCGAACACTCCAATAGTTTGGTCCACGCATGGTTTTAATATCAAGTATTTTCATATGGTAGTTAATTTTTTTTTGTAATTATAGTTATAGTTTTTATAAAATTGATAAAAACATTGTTATTTATTTAAATTAGTAATACTTTTTTTATTTTTTATAAATTGTAATTTTGTATAATTCGGTTATTTTTGAACTATTGCCTTTAAATAAACTATGGACCAACATTTCGGATTTTCAGAACTAGCTAAGCAAGCTTCGCTTCAACCCAAAGAAGCATTGTTAGAAAAACACAATCCCAACCATGTTTTATATATTGGAGTTCCAAAAGAAACTACTTTACAAGAAAGTCGAATTCCTTTAACGCCATCATCTATTCAGCTTTTGGTAAATAATGGAAATGAGGTATGGATAGAAACTTGTGCGGGTAAAAATGCACATTTTACCGATAAAGATTTTAGTGAAGCGGGAGCAAAAATATGTTACAGCAAAGAAGAAGTATTTAAAGCAAACATTATTTTAAAAGTAGAACCTCCTACCGAAGAAGAGATAAAATTATTAACACCACAGCATTTATTAATTTCAGCATTGCAACATGTAAGTAAAAACGAAATATTTATAAGACATTTAATGCAGAAAAAAATTACTGCTATTTCGTATGAAAATTTAAAAGACCAAGATGGCTTGTACCCTGTAATTAGAACATTAAGCGAAATAGCTGGAACTACTTCAATAAGTATAGCCGATGAGTTATTAAGTTCTGCATTTGGAGGTAAAGGTGAAATGTTGGGAGGAGTTACAGGAATTCCTCCAACAGAAATAGTAATTATTGGGGCTGGAACAGTAGGAGAGTATGCAGCAAAAGCTGCTTTAGGAAAAGGAGCAGATATAAAAATTTTTGATAATTCACTTTCTAAATTAAGAAGAATAAAAGACAATTTAAAACAACCAATATTTACAAGTTTACTTCATCCTAAAATAATATGTAAAGCAATACAAACAGCCGATGTTGTAATTGGTTGTATGCGAAGTGAAGATGGTAGAAGTCCAGTAATTATTACAGAAGAAATGGTAACACAAATGAAACCAATGTCGGTAATTATTGATATAAGCATTGACCAAGGTGGAATTTTTGAAACCAGTGAAACTACAAACCATAAAAATCCTACTTTTGTTAAACACGATGTAATTCATTATTGTGTACCCAATATTACAAGTAGAGTTTGTAGAACAGCCAGCTATGCTTTAAGTAACGTTTTTACTCCTCTTTTACTAAAATTGGCAGATGCCAAAGACATTCCAACTTTTTTATACAACAATGCTGGAGCGCGCAATGGAGTGTATGTTTATAAAGGAAATTTAACAAATAAGCATATTGGTAAAAGGCTAAGTATTTACCACAAAGACATTGATTTATTACTTTCGGCACACATATAATTAATGGCATTACATTTTTATAAAATTTACGATTTTAATTTAGATGGCAAAGAACCACAACAATTAAATTCGGTAAGAACAATAGATATTGAAGGCAAGCGAATTTGCTTAGTTCGATTGCATGATGGATATTTTGCAATGGACGATAAATGCCCTCATGCTGGAGCTCCACTCGGTAATGGCAAATGCGATGAAAATGAATTCGTAATTTGCCCAATTCACCGATATAAATACAATCCTAGAACAGGAAAAGGCAATGGAAACCAAGGTGATTATGTGGAAACCTATCCAACTGAGTTACGAACTGATGGTGTTTATATTGGCTTAAAAGTTAAATGGTGGAAGAAGTTTTTGTAATTTAATTTTAACTGTTTAAAAATTTGTATTTTGTATTTTCATTTTATTATTCAACATTGCATCTTTTAAAAAAAATATGAAATCAGATATAGAAATTGCGCGTGAGGTAAAACTTCAACCCATTCAAAAAATTGCTGAAAGCATTGGGATTTTAGAAGATCAAATAGAGCAATACGGTAAGTATAAAGCCAAAATTACATTTGATTTTAATGAACAAAAAATAGCGCAAAGCAATTTAATTTTAGTAACTGCTACTACTCCAAACAAAAGTGGAAGTGGTAAAACTACTACTTCAGTAGCCTTGGCTCAAGGATTAAATAAAATAGGTAAAAAAGCCATTGTTGCATTGCGTGAACCTTCTTTAGGTCCTTGCTTTGGAATGAAAGGTGGTGCTGCTGGCGGAGGTTATAGCCAAGTATTGCCTATGGAAGATATTAACTTGCATTTTACAGGCGATTTTCACGCCATTACTTCGGCTAATAATACCTTAGCTGCTTTGGTTGATAATTACCAATATTTCAATAAAAATAATCCAAATGGTTTAAAGCAAATTTTATGGCGCAGGGTGCTTGATGTAAATGATCGTTCGTTGCGTTATATGTTAAGTGGATTAAATGGTTCTACCAATGGCATACCAACTGAAACTGGTTTTGATATTACACCTGCTTCCGAAATCATGGCTATCTTTTGTCTTTCAACTTCGTTAGATGATTTACGCAAAAGAATTGAAAATATTTTGTTGGGTTATAAATACGATAACACGCCTTTTTATGTAAAAGATTTAGGCGTAGCAGGTGCTTTGGTAACTTTGTTAAAAGATGCATTTCAACCAAATTTAGTTCAAACCATTGAAGGTGGAGCAGCATTTATTCATGGTGGTCCTTTTGCTAATATTGCACACGGTTGTAACAGTATTATGGCTACAAAAGCTGCTATGCAACATGGCGAATATGCTGTAACAGAGGCAGGTTTCGGTAGCGATTTAGGCGGAGAAAAGTTTTTAAATATAAAATGTCGTGCTGCTGGAATTAGTCCAAAAGCTACGGTTTTGGTAACAACTACTCAGTCTATAAAATTACACGGAAAAGTTGACGAAAAACTAATTAAGCAACCAAACATGGATGGCTTAAAAGCAGGTATAAAAAATGTAGAACGCCATATTGAAAGTTTGCAACAATTTGGACAAACTGTAATTGTTGCTTTAAATAAATTTGGTTTCGATACTGATGAAGAAATAGCATTTATAGAAAATTGGTGTAAAGAAAAAGGTGCTCATTTTGCCATTAATGAAGGTTTTGCAAATGGTGGAAATGGTGCGGTAGAATTGGCCAAAAAAGTGGTTGAAATAGTGGAGAATAATCCAAGTAAACCCATCAATCATACATATAATTTGAATGATACGATTGAAGAAAAAATAAAAAGTATTGTTACCAAAATATACAAAGGAAGCAGCATTACTTTAGGTAAAAATGCCAAAACTGCTTTAAAGAAAATTACTGATTTAGGTGCCGATAAATTGCCAGTTTGCATAGCTAAAACACAATTCAGCTTTACTGATAACGCTGCTCAAGTGGGTGCTGCCGAAGGATTTAATATTCATATAGAAAACTTGGTATTGAACAACGGAGCAGGATTTATTGTTGCGGTTGCAGGAGAAATAATGCGTATGCCAGGTTTACCAAAAGAACCTGCTGCTATGGTAATTGATTTTGTAAACGGAGAAATTACAGGATTGAGTTAATTTTCGATTTGGAGATTTTTGATTTAGAGCTGTTAAAGTTTAGATTGAAAAGTGAAAGTTTAAAGCCAAAGCCAGCTGCCAGTAGCTAGCTGTCAGAAGCCAAAATAAAAATTATAAAAATCGTAAATCAACAAATCAACAAGTAGTTAATGCAAACCATTCAACAACTCCTTTCAGGAGAATTAATAGGAACCAAACATTTAAAACTTTCGTGTAATTTAACTGAGTTTCCTTTAGAAATATTAGAGTTAGCCGATACGTTAGAACTTTTGGATTTATCATTTAATAAATTAAGTAGTTTACCATCCAATTTTGATCAATTAAGTAAACTTAAAATTGCATTTTTCTCCGATAATTTGTTTACTGAATTACCCGAAGTTTTGGGCAAATGCCAAAGTTTAGAAATGATTGGTTTTAAATCGAATAAAATTAAAACAGTAAGTAAAAATGCTTTGCCTAAAACTACCCGTTGGCTTATTTTAACCAATAACCAAATTGAAGTTATTCCTTCATCCATTGGTAATTGTTTCCCTTTGCAAAAATTGGCTTTGGCAGGAAATAAAATAAAGGAACTTCCTATTGAAATGGCTAATTGTAAAAACTTAGAATTGATAAGAATTTCAGCCAATTTATTAACAGAACTGCCTCATTGGATTTTACTATTACCTAAACTATCATGGATTGCATTTGCAGGAAATCCATTTAGCGAAACAGAACAAATAACCAATAATTTATATCAATTTGATTGGAACGAAATAGCACTAAAAGAAATTTTAGGACAGGGAGCATCAGGTATAATTTCAAAAGCTGAAATAAATAATAAAACAATAGCTGTTAAAGTTTTTAAAGGCGAAGTTACTAGCGATGGATTGCCTTCAAGCGAAATGAATGCATGTTTACAAGCAGGAGCCCACCCCAATTTAATTCCTATTTTAGGTAAAATTATAAATCATCCAGAAAAAAAAGATGGTTTAGTGATGGAATTAATACCTCCAAATTTTAAAAACTTAGGCAATCCTCCAAGTTTGCAAAGTTGCTCGCGCGATGTGTTTAATGCTGAAACTAATTTTACCTTAAATCAAATTATTTCAATTGCCAAAGGCATTGCCTCAGTTTGTGCTCAACTTCATAGCAAAGGCATAAACCATGGCGATTTATATGCACATAATATTTTATACAATGAAAATGGTGATAACCTATTTGGCGATTTTGGAGCCGCCACTTTTTACTATAAAGAATCAAAAGAAGCAGAATTAATTGAAAAAATAGAAGTAAGAGCATACGGTTGTTTACTAGAGGATTTATTAATGAACACAAATACCGATAAACTAAATGCTACTTTTAAAATATTAGAAGAAATAAAAGACAATTGCATGCAAGAAAATATTTTTGCTAGACCCAATTTTTATAGTATTTGTAAGCAGTTGCTTTAAAAGTAAATGAACCATCAAGGTCTGCGACCAGAACACAATATAGGAATTTTGATTTGGAACATTTTTGGAGTCAACCTATTTCAAGATAATATAGTTTGAATACGTTACATTTTTAATGGTTATACATTCAAAACGCCAAGTATTATTCCAATTATATTTATTATTGTAAAAAATAATTTTTAATTTTATAATGATTGATAAACTCCGCAAAACCGAAAACTTGCATGTGGTATTTTGGCTTTTTAAAGATATGTGTTGGATGTTGGAATATAAATTAGCAGGTGCAATAATGATTTTACCTACATTAGCAATGGCTTTTTACGTTTTGTATCTTTCTAAAAACAACTACAATTTGGTTATAGTAAACCTTGCTATTATTTTTTGGATATGTGCAAACAGTGCATGGATGATAAGCGATTTTTACAACAATATTCCAAAATCTATTTCATTAATATTTTTCATTGGTGGTATTTTAACAATGCTTGTTTATGTTTGGAATACTTTTATAAAACAATTTTTTTTAAACAAATAATTCAATGACTAATTCTGATATAGCCGATTTATTTAAACTTTATGCCGACTTAAGCGAGTTACATGGAGCCAATCCATTTAAAACAAAACAGTTTACTAATGCATTTTTTAGAATTGATAAAATGCTTATTGAACTCGAGAATTTAACCATTCCTGAACTTGAAAAAATAGAAGGAATAGGTAAAGGAATTGCAGCTAAAATAGATGAAATAAATAGAACTGAAAGCTTTGCGGAACTAAATGAAATAATTGCCAATACACCTGAAGGTATTTTACAAATGATGAAAATTAAAGGCATAGGACCTAAAAAAATTGCCATTATTTGGAAAGAACTTGAAATAGTAGAAATAGGTGAATTACTATACGCATGCAAAGAAAACAGGCTGGCTCAAGCAAAAGGATTTGGTTTAAAAACACAACAAAATGTAATTAACCAAATTGAATTTATGTATGCAAGTGCTAATAAATTTCACTTTTCAAAAGTGGAAAATATTGCTTTGCAATTAGGTGAAATTTTAAAGCAATTTATTAGTGTTAAAAGAGTTTCATTAAGTGGCGATTTAAGACGAAAAATTGAAATAATTGATACGCTGGAATTAGTCGTTAGTACTGAATCTACCAATGATTTAATTATTGAAATAAATAAAAATAATCAGTTTACAGAAATTGAATTAAACAATGAAATAATTACTGGTAAATTTGAGCAAATACCTATTAAATTGCTTTTAAGTAGTGATGAAAAATTTGTATGGAATTTATTTGAAAATACTGCTACCAAAAGCCATTTAGATTTACTTGATTTAAATAGAATAAATAAAAATTCAGAAAACGAAATTGAAATTTATAATAGTATTGAATTGCCTTTTATTGAACCTGAGTTAAGGGAAGGTTTAAATGAAATTGAACTTGCAAAAAACAATAAACTTCCTGTTTTAATTGAGTATAATGATTTGATAGGAGCATTACACAACCATTCAACTTGGAGTGATGGATTAAATACCATTGCTGAAATGGCAAAAGCTTGTCAAAAAATGGGGTATAGTTATTTTGGAATAGCCGATCATAGCAAAGCAGCTTTTTACGCCAACGGATTAAGTGAAGAACGTATTTTACTTCAACACGATGAAATTGATAAATTAAATATTGCCAACCCTAATTTTACTATTTTTAAAGGAATAGAATGCGATATTTTATATAATGGGCAATTAGATTATTCTGATGATGTCCTTGCTAGTTTTGATTATGTGGTGGCTTCGGTGCATAGCATTTTAAAAATGAACGAAGAAAAAGCAATGAGTAGATTAATTACTGCAATTGAAAATCCATATACAACCATTTTAGGCCACCCAACAGGAAGGTTATTGTTGTTAAGAGAAGGTTACCCTATCAATCATTTTAAAATTATTGATGCTTGTGCAGCCAATAAAGTAGCCATTGAAATTAATGCAAATCCATACCGATTAGATTTAGATTGGCGATACATAGATTATGCATTAAACAAAGGTGTAAAACTATGCATAAACCCCGATGCTCATAATATTGAAGGATTAAAAGATATGTATTATGGTACTTTAATTGCCCGAAAGGGTGGTTTAACAAAAGAGAACTGTTTAAATGCATATTCTGCTACTGAACTCAAAAATTATTTTAAAACAATAAAATAATATTAAAATATAAATAAAAAAAATAATTTCGAAACATTATGATAGAAAATTTATTAAATTTAGTAAAAGAAAATGCAGGTGATTTAATAGTAAATAACCAAGCTATTGCAAACGAGCACAACGATGCTGCTATTTCAGAAACTGGTTCAGCTATTACTGAAGGATTAAAATCTGCTTTATCATCAGGAAATCTGGGTGGTTTAACCGACTTGTTAAAAGGTGGAGCAGGCGGTTTAGCTAACAATCCAATTGTGTCAAGTATTATTGGAAATTTAACTTCGAGTTTAACATCAAAGTTTAATGTAAGTGGAGCTGACGCAGGTAATATTGCAACCAGTTTAATTCCTCAAGTTATGAACCAATTGGTATCGAAAACCAACGATCCAAACGATAATTCGTTTGATGTGAAGACAATTGTAAGCAGTTTAGGTGGAGCAAATTTAGGTGGAATGATAGGAAATATGTTTGGTGGAAGTAAAACTGATGGTGAAAGTGGTGGAATTGGAGGAATGTTGAAGAATTTTTTAGGATAAACTTTGAAAAGTGAAAGTAAAAATTATATTTGCTAATAATCACTTTTTAAAATTTTTACTCATGGCTCGCGTACAAGTTAAAATAGAATTTCCAATTAAGGCATCGCCTTCATTGTTATTTAATTACATTAGTTCACCAAGTGGCTTATCACAATGGTTTTGCAACGATGTTGATATTAGAAATAATGTATTTAAATTTAAGTGGGATGGAGAAGAAACAAGTGCCGAGTTACTTAAAAAAGTAAATAACAAAAGCATGAAATTTAAGTGGATGAATACTGCTAAAGAAGAGTTTTTAGAATTTGATATAAATGTAGATGAATTAACTGATGACGTGGCTTTGATAATTACAGATTATGCCGATGAAGGTGATGAAAAAAATACAGAACAACTTTGGGAAAGTCAAATACATGATTTAAAAAGTTGTATAGGTGCTTAAAATTTAAAAGCTGTTCACAAAATGAACAGCTTTTTTTATGAGTAAATACTATTGTTTATTTACAATTATTACATTTTTTCATTTTTAAATAAAGCATATCTTCGCCAACCGAAAAAATAATAAATATGTTTGAAAGTTTAAGTAGTAAATTAGATAAAGCATTTAAAACCTTAAAAGGACAAGGTAAGATATCTGAAATTAATGTTGCTGAAACGGTAAAAGAAATTCGTAAAGCCTTAATTGATGCCGATGTTAATTATAAAATTGCAAAACAATTTACAGATACTGTTAAGGAAAAAGCGTTAGGTTTAAATGTATTAACTAGTATAAGTCCAGGGCAATTAATGATTAAAGTTGTTAATGATGAATTAACACAATTATTAGGAGGCCAAACAGTAAATATAAATACCACTGGCAACCCTACTGTTATTTTAATGGCGGGTTTACAAGGAAGTGGAAAAACTACTCATTCGGCCAAACTTGCTCATTATTTTAAAAAGCAAGGTAAAAGTGTGCTTTTGGCAGCTGCCGATGTTTATCGCCCTGCTGCTATTCAGCAATTAATAGTTTTAGGTGAGCAAATAGATGTGCCTGTTTATTTTGAAATGGAAAACAAAAATCCAGTTCAAATTGCTGAAAATGCTTTAAAAGCAGCAAAAGACGGAAATCATAAAATATTAATTATTGATACTGCTGGTCGTTTAAGTATTGATGAAGAAATGATGGCTGAAATTGGTAATATTAAAAATACCGTTAAGCCACAAGAAATATTGTTTGTTGTTGATTCAATGACAGGGCAAGATGCTGTAAATACTGCTAAAGCATTTAACGATGTGTTAGATTTTACAGGCGTAATTTTAACTAAGTTAGATGGTGATACTAGGGGTGGAGCTGCACTTTCAATTAAAACAGTAGTTGAAAAACCTATAAAATTTGTGGGTATGGGTGAAAAGATGGAAGCATTGGATGTTTTTCACCCTGATAGGATGGCTCAACGAATTTTAGGGATGGGCGATATTGTTACTTTAGTGGAACGTGCCCAATCTGTTTTTGATGATGAAGAAGCTGCAAAAATTCAAAAGAAATTATTAAAAGACCAATTTACTTTTGAAGATTTTTATAGCCAAATTCAGCAAATAAAGAAAATGGGAAATTTAAAAGATTTAATGGCAATGATTCCTGGTGTTGGTAAATCGATTAAAGACATTGACATAAGCGATGATGCTTTTAAAGGGATTGAAGCCATTATAAACTCAATGACTCCAGCTGAACGTAAAACGCCTGATATTTTAAATGGAAATAGAAGAAAACGTGTAGCAATGGGAAGTGGAACCGATATACAACAAGTAAATCAGTTGCTAAAACAATTTGAAGAAATGCGTAAAATGATGCGTACCATGAATAAAATGGGTGGAGCAGGAATGAACATGCGCAACATGCCATTTAAAAGATAGTTAGTAATTATAAAACCCCAGATTTAGTCATGTTGTAAGCATCTTCTTGGCTATAAAAAGATTACTTTCCATTAGCTAACAAACTAAAAAGTTTTAATAGCTTTTCTTTTTACAAACTATTTTTTATTAAATCTATTAACTTATCTATTTCAGTAGTATTGTTATAAATATGAGTGGAAACCCTCAATGAGTTTAATCCATTTTCGGGTACTTGCCTTATTCTTATTTTATTTTCAGCAGCTGTTTGGTAAAACTTAGCCGACTCAATTCCTTTTATTTTAAAACCATTAATTGCACACCTCGATTGTTGTTCAGTTGGAGTTATTATTTCTATTCTATCTCCTAAATTTATCAATGCATCTTGCGTGTATTTTCCTAAATAATTAATGCGATTATAAATATTTTGTTTGCCTATTGTTTCTATAAAATCTATGGCGGCATCAACTCCTTTATAAAGCCCTAACGATTGTGTACCTCCATAATACCTGTGGGCTGAAGGTGCATAGTTCTCCATTTTAGGCGGATTACTCATCATATTCCATTTATTATCATCGCCACCTGCACCCACAAAGTATGCTTGCAGCGTATCCTGAAATTCTTTTCTAACATAAATAAAACCCGTTCCCTTTGGCCCAAGCATCCATTTATGGCAACAACTTACATATACATCGCAACCCAATTCATGTAAACTTAAAGGCAACATTCCTGCTCCATGCGCACCATCAATTACTGAAAAAATGTTTTTACTTTTTGCAAGTTTTACAATTTCGGCTACTGGCAATATTTGGCCTTGTGTACACGGAATATGTGGCACAGCAATAGCCTTTGTTTTTTTTGTAATTAATGCTTCAATACTTTTTAAAGTTTCTGCTGCAGTTAACGATGGAGTAAATGTTTTTATAACTATTCCATGTACCTTTTGTCTATTCAACCAAGGCAATGCATTGCCAACATGTTCGTGGGTATTCATTATTACTTCATCACCTTTTTTTAATGGCAAACCCCAGCAAGCAATGTTTATTCCTTCGGTTACATTGTGTGTTAATCCTAATTCTTCCTCATTTACATTCACAAATTTGGCTAGTTTTATTGCAGTATTTTCCCAACCACCATATCCACCATTTACATCACCTTCCATCATTCCTTTTTTTACAGCCTCAATAACTGGATAAGGCGATGGTCCCATAGTGCCATTGTTCAAGTAAATTAAATCGGGGTTTAAAGGGAAATGTTGCCTTATGGTTTTCCAATAATTTTCATCGTTATTGGCTATTTCATTGGTTGATGTATTAGGTAAAAAAGTATTATTATTTGCTAATAATTCATTTACTACATTACCAGCCATTAAAGCAGTAAACCCAGTTTTAATAAAATTTTTTCTTGATGATTTCATAGCTATTATTTAAAAAATGAATATACGAATTATCAATTTTTTTCTGATATAAAAAAACCTTCAAGCTTTTAAACTTGAAGGTTTTTTATTTTAACTAAATGTCCAAAGATGGTATAATATTCGATTGGTGAGGACACCAACCGAGGACAAATAACTAATTAGTTATACTACTCAGCTGGAGGCGTTTCGTCTTCTTCAGATTCTTCTTCCTCTTCTTCGTCATTATTAGGATTTATTGCTGCATCATCCATTGCTCTATCCACTATTTCATCCATTAATTTACTAGTAATGGCTTCTATTACAATTGGATTTCCTTCTTCATCTAACTCAACTACTTTTTCAACAATAATTGGATTACCATTTTCATCTAATTCAATTACTTCTTCATCATCATCGCCTGGTATGTAATTAATTTTAGCAACACTTGCTATTTCATCTTTACCACCAATATTAATTAAACGAACACCTTGTGTAACACGTCCGATTACTCTTAAATCTTTCATGCTTAAACGAATGGTAATACCACTTTTGTTAATAATCATTACGTCCATGGTATCATCCACATCTTTAATAGCTACTAATTTACCAGTTTTTTCGGTAACATTCATGGCCATTACCCCTTTACCACCACGGTTGGTAATTCTATAATCTTCCACTTCACTGCGTTTACCCATTCCATTTTCAGAAACAACTAACACGTTCGTTACTTTAGGATCTTCAATTGAAACCATTCCAATTACTTCATCACCTTCAGCCAAACGAATTGCTCTCACTCCAGTAGCACTTCTTCCCATTGGGCGAACAGTACTTTCGTTGAAACGAATGGCTTTACCATTTCTACTTGCAATAACCATTTCGCAAGTTCCGTTTGTTAACCTAGCTTCTACCAATTGATCGCCTTCGCGAACATTCATAGAATTGATACCATTTAAACGTGGACGGCTATAAGCTTCTAAAGTGGTTTTCTTAATAGTTCCTTGTTGAGTAACCATAATTACATTCATTTGATTGATATAATCAGGATCGCTTAAGCTCTTCACATTTAAAAATGCTTTTACTTTATCATCAACTGGAATGTTTATTAAGTTCTGAATGGCACGTCCTTTGGTTGCTTTTTCGCCTTCAGGAATTTCAAATACACGTAACCAGAAACACCTGCCTTGTTCAGTAAATAACAATAAATAATTATGGTTTGTGGCCATAAAAATATGCTCCACAAAATCTTCTTGGCGTTTAGCAACTCCTCGGCTTCCTCTTCCTCCTCTAGCTTGTGTGCGGTATTCGCTTAATGAAGTACGTTTTACATAACCCAAATGCGAAATAGTAATTACCACTTCATCATCCGGAATTAAATCTTCCATACTCATTTCATTGCCTACCATTTCAATTACGCTACGTCTTTCATCACCATACTTTTCGCGCATTTCTACCAATTCGTCTTTTATAATTTGGTAACGCATTGGCTCGTTATTTAAAATTTCGTTTAAGTGAGCAATTGTTTTCATTAACTCATCAAATTCAGCTTTTATTTTATCACGTTCTAATCCAGTTAAACGTTGCAAACGCATATCTAAAATAGCCTTTGCTTGTATTTCTGAAAGTTTAAATGTTTCAATTAAACCATTTCTAGCTTCATCAGGAGTTTGAGAATCACGAATTAATTTAATTACTTGGTCCAAATGATCCAAAGCAATTAACAATCCTTCTAAAATATGTGCGCGTTTTTCGGCTTCAGCTAATTCATATTGTGTCCTTCGAACAACTACATCATGTCTGTGTGCC
The DNA here is from genome assembly GCA_037141455.1 of Bacteroidota bacterium. Taxonomy (GTDB): domain Bacteria; phylum Bacteroidota; class Bacteroidia; order UKL13-3; family UKL13-3; genus JAAFJM01. Next base: position 20,921 of record JBAXCN010000018.1, on the reverse strand, counting down.
ACAAAATGAGTAATTAAACCTTTAAGGTTCAACATTTCGGGTCTGCCTTTTACTAAGCAAACATTATTTACACTAAACGAAGTTTGTAATTGAGTAAATTTAAATAATTTATTTAAAACTACATTAGGAACTGCATCGCGCTTTAAGTCGTAAACTATACGCATTCCATCTCTGTCACTTTCGTCACGCACATCGCTAATGCCTTCAATTACCTTTTCGTTAACTAAATCGGCAGTTTGTTTTATTAAAGTCGATTTATTTACTTGATAAGGAATTTCGTTAACTACAATTTGATCTTTACCAGTTTTGCTTGTTTCAAAAATGGCTTTTGCACGCATTACAATTCTACCACGGCCAGTTTCAAAAGCATCTTTAACCCCTTCGTAACCGTAAATAATTCCACCTGTAGGAAAATCTGGAGCTTTAATAAACTTCATTAATTCAGGAATGGTAATATCTCTGTTATCAATGTAGGCTATAATGCCATTTATTGCTTCGGTTAAATTGTGAGGAGCCATGTTTGTGGCCATACCTACTGCAATTCCAGACGCTCCGTTTACTAATAAATTAGGAAATTTTGCTGGTAATACAGTTGGTTCTTGCAAACTATCGTCAAAGTTTGGACGAAAATCAACCGTATCTTTTTCAATGTCATTTAAAAGTTCTTCTGCTATTTTCTTTAAACGTGCTTCGGTATAACGCATAGCAGCAGGTGGATCACCATCTACCGAACCAAAGTTTCCTTGTCCGTCAACCAAAGTGTAGCGCATGCTCCAATATTGCGCCATACGCACCATGGTATCATAAACCGATGAATCGCCATGTGGATGGTATTTTCCTAATACTTCTCCCACAATACGTGCCGATTTTTTATGTGGACGATTTGAGGCTAAACCTAAATCGGTCATTCCATATAAAACCCTGCGGTGAACTGGTTTTAAACCATCGCGTACATCGGGCAATGCACGACTTACAATAACCGACATTGAATAATCAATGTAAGCGGTTTTCATTTCATCTTCAATGTTGATGGGTATAATTCTATCTTCTGCCATATTTTTTATTTTAAATTACCTGATTTTTAAATGATTTACTTTTAAATTAATTAACATAAATATAAAAAACCGATAACATTCAAATATATTGGTTTTATTGGAGTTTACAGTTATAAAATACCCACATTTTTTCAATGAATTGTGGATTGTTTTAAGCACAAAAAAGCCCCTTAAAACATTTGTTTTAAAGGGCTTTTATTTAATAATAATATTTTTATTATTCTATGGTTAAAATTGCAAATAAACTTCCGTTTTTAACCAAATATCTGTTATTTGATAATTTCTTAAAAGAAGTGAGTTCGAAGTTTTTATATTTTTTTATATATTTTCCATCTCCATTGAACGATTTTTCAGATTTAATTTTTTCAACTTTGTTATTTTTATCAATCAATACCATATAAAGTTCATTTTTTTCATTATCTTTTATATAATCAGTTTTGGTATTTTCATTACATAAAGCATTGGCAGCATTTTTATCACTATCGTAAAACATAATGCAAGTTTTATCTTGGTATTCCGTTAAATAATAGGTGCTAAAACCTTCAAAAAAGGAAGTTGTTTTTACTTCATGTGGAATAACTAAAATTACATAATTACCAATAGAATCAATATTAACTACTATTATATTTCCATTGGCCCCTTTATTTTTTGTTTGTTTACCATCGCTAGTAGAAGAAGTTGAAAATGGTTTAATAAGCTCACCTATAATTTGAAGTTGCCCAGAAGCACCATTAATTTTAAAACTTTGTAATGTATAGTCTTCAAACGAATAATAAGGCCATAATAAACCTAGCGTTCCTTTAAAACATTTTTGCGATTTTGAACCAAAGTCAATTGTTTTGCTGTACTCTTCGGTCATACTACCAATATTAAACTTTTTAACAATAAACTCATTGTTTTTTGAACCAATGCCGCTAAAAGTATTTTTTATATACACCGCATTTCTATATTCATCAAATATCATATCCACATCTATCGAAAATTTATTTTCGCCAAAATCAAATGGTTGAGTTTCTATTCCTTTTTCTTTAGTAAATTTACCAAAAATGTATTCATCTTTTGTTCTTTTCATAAATTTTTGTTTTGATCTTAGCAAAAATACATATTCATAATTATTGGTAAATCTACTCGATACTTCTTCATAATTGTTAAGTAAATCGGTTAAATCTAACTCAGCCGACCATTCTTTATTGATATATTTATCATCAAAAATTTCGAATTTGTATATGTTTCTTTCCTTTACTCCTTCGCGAGGCGAAGTTTTAATCATTACTTTATTATTTTTCAAAAAAGTTGTTCGCATTACATAATTTCTAACTAAAGTGGATTGTGTTTCTATATCAATTACAGGTTCAAAAATTATGGGTTTAGTTAAATCTTTATCAACTACTGCTTTTAATAAAACTAACCTATTGGTGCCTTTGGTTTCATAATATTTCCCTGTTATAATCAAATCAGTTTCAGATTTTGAAAAATCTATGTCTTTTATCTTTTCACCTTCAAATCTTGATGGCAATAAAACTTTTTTTTCTAAATGTAAATCTTTATCAAAACGTGCTACTTTAAATATTGGATTATGATCAAATTTTGATTCATCTATTAAAAAGTATATTTTCTCAGCTATCTCAACCCTGGTTAATTCCATTCTACCTTTATTTGTTTTATAAAAATCACACCAACTAACATGTACCTTTTGTGCAAAAGCTACGTTTGTAATTAATATTAGTATTAAAATTAGGCTTTTTAATTTGTTGTTTTTCATTGTTTTGTTTTTTTGTTAGCATGGCAATTATAAAATAATTAAATAAAATAAATTCTTATTCCTTGTGTCAATGTTCCACACATTACTAACACTAATTATGTTAAAGTTTCCAGTAGCTCTAACATAATATAAAAAAAAGCCCCTTAAAACATTTGTTTTAAAGGGCTTTATAATATCCAAATCAAAAATCTCTAAATCTCCAAATTAATTATTCAAAAGGACTAGCAGGAATTACTTTATAACCTAATTTTTTTAACGGTTCGGTTATTTTATCTCTATCGCCTACTACTACTATAATTAATTTATCAGGATTAATTACTTCGTTTGCCAATTGTTTTACTTCATCTTTGGTTAAAGCATTCAATATGGCCTTTTGGCGATTAATATAGTCTGATGGCAAGTTCTTTTCAGCTATTAAGCTTAAAAATCCTGCTTTATCCCCATTCGATTCATATTTTAAGGCATCGCTTTGCCCAATTGATGATTTAATAAATCCTAACTCTTCATCATCAATTCCTCTATCGCGCAATAATTTTATTTCTTTTAAAATTTCACGTACCGAACTATCGGTTGAGCTTGCTCTTACACCAGCCGAAGTAGACCAAACACCATTAAATTCAGTTCCGCTTACACCACTATAAATTCCATAGGTAAATCCTTTGTCTTCGCGTAAGTTTAAGTTTAAACGGCTATTAAAGTTTCCACCTAAAACAAAGTTCATTAAAGTAGATTTAAAGAATTTTCCTTCCCAATCGTAAGCCATTGCAGGAGTTCCCACAAATATTTGCGATTGTGGGGCTTTGTATTTATCTACAATATATATTTGAGTTTGCTCCACCGCAGGTGGTTGTGGTAAGGAAGGTATTACTACATTCTTTTTAGTCCAGTTATTTAAAAACTTTAATTTAGCTAAAGCTTCTTCTTGGCTTAAGTCGCCAATAACTACCACAGTTGCATAATCAGGTGCATAATATTTGTCGTAATAGTTTTGTACATCTTTTATGCTTAAACTTTTAATTGATTTGGTTGTACCACTAGCAGGCACACCTTGTATAGAATTTTTACCATACATTAAACGTCTAAAAACAATTCCACCTGCAACTGAAACATTTTGCATACTTTGTTCTACATTTTGGTAGGTTTGGTTCGAAATACGTTTGTAATCATCAGCGTTAAATTTAGGATGCATCAATGCATCTTCAAATAAATTCAACATAGCATCTAAATCTTTCTTTTGACAGCCCACAGAAGCAAAGTTTGCATCAAAACCAGCACTAAATCCAAATCCGCCACCAATTTTTTGTATGGCTGCATCTAATTGCTCGCCTGTTTTAGTTTGTGTTGCTTCGCCCATCATACTTGCTGTTAAACTTGCCAATCCTGTTTTTCCTGGGTCTAACACCATATTTCCACCTTTCATTCTAATGGTAATATCTATATTTGGTGTTTCTGTTGAGCGTGTGCCAATAATTTTTATACCATTAGGTAAAATAGTTTGCCAATAGGTAGGAACACTTACTGATTTAGGCGCTGAAGGAGTAGGTTTAATACTTCTATCAAAATTATCAACTGCCTTGTTGTAAGTCAAGCCTTTGTATTCTAATTCGTTAGTTCCTTTTTCCATTTCAGGATCTTTGTGAACATATTCTTGCTTGTTTGCAGCATTTAAATCTTTAGGAAATACCCTAACTTTAACAAAGTTTTGACTTGTTTTGGTGCTTACATTGTAAATATATTTTCTAAACACTCGCATTACATCTTCTTTGGTTACTTTTTTGTATCGTGCTAGCTCCTCGTTTAAGTTATACGATTTTCCATTGTGAATATATTGAAAAAACATTAGTAACGAAGAACGACCTTGTACACTTTCTATTGCTCCAATTAAAGAATTTTCTACTTGCTTGTAAGCAGCTTCAATTTGTTCGTCTGTAACACCTTTTTCGTTAAACTCAGCTAAACATTGCATCATTAATTTTTCTTCATTTTCTTCACTTCCAGGGAAAGTAAATATATCAATTACAAATTCTCCACCCAATTCTGAACCACTATTGTATGCTCCAGCTTCAACTACTTTTTCAGGTTTAATTAAGTTTTTATAAAATATTGAATTTTTACCTTGGCTTAAAATACCACCTAAAAAATCTAAAGCGGGTTCATCAACATGATATTGTGCAACAGTAGGCCAAGTATACTCGTTCATTGGAAAATATACTTTATCAGGATAATTTACATACTTATTATCTGCCAATCTAAACGATTCTACTCTTTGTTTTCTAACTTCAGGACCTTTAGGAATTGGGCCAAAATATTTTTCAACTAATTTTATAGCTTCAGCAGTATTTACATCGCCACTTATAATTAAAGAAGCATTATTTGGTGCATACCAACGCATGAAAAAGTTTTTTACATCTTCAATTGTTGCGTTATCTAAATCTCTTAAGTAACCAATTACAGGCCAGCTATAAGGATGCTCCATTGGATACATGTTTTGATCACGAATTTCATTTACTTTACCATAAGGAACATTGTCTACATTTTGACCTTTTTCATTTTTTACGGTTGAGCGCTGTACTTCAAATTTTTTGGTGGTTAATGAATCTAATAAAAACCCCATTCTGTCAGACTCTAACCATAAAGCAGTTTCTAAGTAATTGGAAGGAACAGTTTCAAAATAAGTTGTCCTGTCTCTTGTTGTATTTCCATTCATTTGCCCACCTGCAGCCGATACCATTTTAAAATGTTCTTCGTCTTTTACATGTTCTGAACCTTGAAATAACATGTGTTCGAACAAATGTGCAAAGCCCGATTTTCCTGCAGCTTCTCTTGCTGAACCTACATGGTAAGTTACCTCAACATGTACCAAAGGATCAGAATGATCTTCGTGAATAATTAAAGTTAAACCATTAGGAAGCTTATATTTTTCGTAAGCTATTTTTAATTCTCCAGGTTTTGCTTCCACCTTTTCAATTAAAACTGTTTGGTTTGAAACAGCAGGCTGACCTTGTGCTTTTAGATTTGAGTATAAAGTAATACCAAAAACTAATGTAAAAAGTAAAAAATTCTTTCTCATATTATTTATTTTAAATTTTTAATGATTTAATTGAGTGCAATATGTATAAATTTAAATAAATATTAGAATGAAAAATTGCTTAATGGCATTTTTTGCAATTAAACGGTTGATTACTATATTCATTTGTAATACACAAATTGTTAAATAATTGAATTAATAAATACTTTTATTTTTTAACTATATCAATTACTTTCGCAGCATATTATTTCAGGAAAACATAAAAATGAACAAAAAATTTATAACCATAGTAACTTTAATAGCCATAGCTGCTTTAAGTCGCTTTTTACCTTTTCAATCTAATTTTTCGCCTATGGGCGCAATAGCTTTGTTTTCAGGTGCATTTATAGCAAATAGATATTTGGCAATTGCATTGCCTTTAATTGCTTTATTCATAAGCGATCTATTCATTGGATTATATGGTGCAGGAATGATTCCGGTTTATGCATGTACTGCATTATTTAGTGTGATTGGTATTTTTGTTACTAATAAAAATAATCCATTCTCAGTATTAGGGTCTTCTTTATTAGGGTCAATTATTTTTTACTTAGTAACTAATTTTACATTCGTATACTCAGCCGACAATATGCTTTATCCTCATAGTTTTGCTGGAGTGTTTCAAAGTTATTTTGCAGCATTGCCTTTCTTTAAATCCTCAGTTCAAAGCGATGTTTTATTTACAACATTGCTATTTGGTGCGTATTATTTATTAAAAATAAATATTCCTTTTTTGAAAGAAGAAAAAATTTAACATAAAAAATCCTGCTTTAATTTAAGCGGGATTTTTTTTTGATAGTTAACAAGTTAGTTATAAAATAAAATCGTTATTTTTAAATTATTTTAAATACAAAAACCAATTTACATGATTAAAAACCATAAAGGCTATTTATTTAAAGACAGAGAAATTAGTTGGCTATACTTTAACGAAAGAGTGTTGCAAGAAGCAGAAAATCCTGTTACTCCTTTAATGGAGCGAATAAAGTTTTTAGCCATTTTTTCATCCAACTTAGACGAATTTTTTAGAGTTCGCGTAGCTCAGTTAAGAAGGGTACAAAAAGTAAATGGAAAGAAAGCAATAAGCGATGTTCAAAATAGTCCGGACGAAATTTTAGAATCAATTCAATTACAAGTACAATCGCTTCAAGATAGATTTAACAAAATTTATCAAAACAGCATTTTACCTACTTTAGCCGAAAAAAACATTTTTTTAGTTAACGATAACCAAGTAAATGATGACCAAAAAAATCAAGTAAAAGAATACTTTAAAAGCAATATTATTAATTTACTTTTTCCAATAATAATTGACGATTTAAAGCACACTCCACATTTAAGAGATAACTCTATTTATCTATCAGTTAGATTGGTTGATAGCAAAAATATTTTAGCTCCAAAACATGCAATTATTGAAGTTCCTGTTGGAATTCTTAATAGATTTTATCAATTACCATCAACTGAAAATGGAAAGTATATCATTTGCTTAGAAGATATTATTAAGTTGAATTTAAGTAGAATTTTTCAACAATTTGATTATGATATTTTTGAACCTTACATTATAAAAATAACTAGGGACGCTGAGTTTACAATAGATGCTGACGATAGAGATTATACAGTTACTTTATTAGATAAAATTCAAAAAAGTTTAAAACAACGAAATAGAGGTGTACCTACTCGTTTTGTGTTTGACTCAAATATGCCAAAAAGCATGTTAGATTTTTTAGCAAAAAAATTGGAGCTTAAAAATGTAAATATGGTAGCAGGAGGAAAATACCATAATTTTAAAGACTTTATGGATTTTCCAAAAGTTGGTAGTGAAGATGATTATTACCAAAATTTACCAACATTAAATATAAGAGAATTAGATAAAGCAAAGAATTTATTTGAAGTAATTACCAAGCACGATGTATTGCTTCATCATCCTTACCAATCGTTCGATTATTTAATTAGGTTATTGCGCGAAGCGGCTATTGACCCAAACGTACATACCATAAAAATAACTTTATACCGTGTAGCCAAACATAGTAATGTTGTTAACGCATTAATTAATGCTATAAAAAATGGGAAAATAGTAGTTGTTTTAATGGAGCTTCAGGCAAGGTTCGATGAAGAATCGAATATATACTGGACTACCCAATTACAAGAAGCTGGAGCGCATGTTCATTTTGGAAAACCTGGGCAAAAAGTGCATACTAAGTTTTGTTTAATTTATAGAAAAGAAAACAATCAGACTGTAAAATATGCTCATCTTTCAACCGGAAATTATAACGGAATGACAAGTAAAGTTTATAGCGATTTTGCAATTTTTACTAAAGATGAAAGGTTGACTAATGAACTAGATATGCTAAGCGATAGTTTGTTTTTAAACATAAAAAGGGGCATTTACAAGCATTTGTTAATTGCACCTGATAATATGAAACGCAAATTTTTAGAAATGATTGATACTGAAATTCTAAATAAAAAAGGCGGAAAACCAGCTTATATTATCGCTAAAATGAATAGTTTAGTTGATATTGATGTTATAAAAAAATTGTATGATGCAAGCAGAGTTGGTGTAAAAATTCAATTAATAGTACGAGGAGTATGTTCATTAGTTCCAAAAGTAGAAGGATTAAGCGAAAATATTGAAGTAATAAGTATTATTGATAGGTATTTAGAACATGCAAGGGTTTACATATTTTGTAATAATGGCAATGAATTGTTGTATTTATCGAGTGCAGATTGGATGAGTAGGAACTTAAATAATAGGGTGGAGTGTGGGTTTCCAATTTATAGCCAAGAAATTAAAAGCACTATTAAATTTATAATCAATACTCAACTAAACGACAATTGTAAAGCCAGACATATAAACGAACATGGCGAAAATAATTATCAGCTAACTGATTGTATTGATAAAAACCGAAGCCAAATAGAATCGTACAATTTTTTAAAGTTACTTGAAAAAGGAGAGTAAGCTTTAATATAGTTAGTTAGAATAAAATTAGTTTAAAATTTGTTTCTATAAACCAATTTCGTTAAACTCTTGGCTAAGTTTAATTTTATTAATAGGCACTACACCAACTTCTTCGCATACCAAGCCACCAGCTAGGTTTGAAATAGCAGCAATTTGTTCTATTGGAATATTTAATGCTAAGCACAATGATGCAACACTAATTACTGTATCGCCTGCGCCACTCACATCGGCTATTTTTCGGAAATGTGCTGGTATGTAATTAAATGTATTTCCATCTGTTATTAAAACCCCTTTTTCGCTTAAGGTTACAAACAAATACTTAAGATTCATTTTTAATATTAATGCCTTACAAACACTTTCAAAAAGTGGCTTATCATCTACTGAAAAAGTTTCTTTAGTTCCTTCTCTTAGTTCTTTTAAATTGGGTTTAAATAAAGTAACGTTGTTATAAAAATTAAAATTACGTTTTTTAGGGTCAACCACAGTAGCAATTCCTAATTGGTTTGCAGCTATTGTAATTTCTGTAATTAGTTTTTCGGTAATTACACCTTTATCGTAATCTTCAAAAATTACAATTTTTACTTTAGTTAAAAGACCTTTTACTTTTTCAATTAATAAATCGGTTAACTCACTATTTAAATTATTAGTTATTTCATTATCAATTCTAAGCATTTGATGGTTTTGACTAATAACCCTTGTTTTTACGGTTGTTAATCTATCATTACTTTGAATAATACCACTTGCATCAATATTGTTTTTGTTTAATAAATTTATTAAATCATTTCCTTCTAAATCGTTTCCAATAACAGAACAAATTATAGGTTTTGCTCCTAAAGCGGTTAAATTTAATGCTACATTAGCAGCACCCCCCAATCTATTTTCTTTTTTATTAACTGCTACAACAGGTACAGGTGCTTCTGGGCTTATTCTATCTACACTGCCAAAAAGGTATGCATCTATCATTAAGTCGCCAATAACTAAAACGGGAATATTTTCAAATTGGTTTATTAAATTATTATTTAACATACATTACAGTAATAAAATTTATTTTAAATGTTGCAAAGCATTTTTAATTCTTGAAATGGCTTCAGTTAACTTTTCATCGCTAGTTGCATAGCTAAACCTTACGCATTCAGGGGCACCAAAACTATCGCCACCAACAATGCTTACATTGGCATTGTGTAAAATATACATGCACAAATCTTCGCAATTATTTATCATTGTTGTACCATCGCTTTTGCCAAAATAACTACTCACATCTGGAAAAACATAAAACGCACCTTCAGGAATATTTAATTTAAAGCCTTCAATTTCTTTTAATAAACTTATAACTAAATCGCGTCTTCTATGAAAAGCATTTGCCATTTCAATAGTTGGTTTTAAATCAGATTGTAATGCAAATAATGCAGCCCGCTGCGCAATTGAATTGGTTCCACTTGTAAACTGACCTTGCAGTTTTTCGCAAGCCATTGCTATTTCTTTAGGAGCACCAATATATCCAAGTCTCCAGCCGGTCATGGCAAAGCCTTTACTCATGCCGTTTACTGTAACTACTCTGTCTTTTATAAAATCAAATTGTCCAATACTTTCATGTTTGCCAATAAAATTTATATGTTCATATATTTCATCTGCAATAATGATAATATCAGGATATTTTTCAAACATTTTTGCAATTGCAAAAAGCTCCTCTTTACTAAAAACAGAACCAGTAGGATTGCATGGCGATGAAAAAATAAAAGCTTTGGTTTTGCTTGTAATGGCAGCTTCTAATTGAGCCACTGTTGGTTTGTAATCTTGTGTTACATTGCTATGAACATAAACAGGAACTCCTTCAGCAATTTTAACCATTTCAGAATAACTAACCCAAAAAGGAGTAGGAATTATTACCTCATCACCAACATTTAAAATGCTTAACAAAACATTTATAATAGATTGCTTTGCACCTGTTGAAACTACTATTTGTTCTGGGGAATAAAATAAACCATTATCAATTTCAAATTTTTTACTTATGGCTTGTCTTAGGTCTAAATACCCAACTACAGGGGTATAAAAAGTATAACCATCATCAATGGCTTTTTTTGCTGCATCTTTTATGTGTTGTGGTGTTTGAAAATCAGGTTCACCTAAACTTAAATTAATAACATCTTTTCCTTGAGCTTGAAGTTCTCTGCTTAACTTGGCCATGCGTAAAGTATTCGACTCTACTATAGTATTTAAACGGCTTGCTAACTTAATCATAAATGGTTATTTTTTTCAAAGGGGCGAAAATAGCTTTTTATCAATTGTTATTGGCTGATAAAAGTAAGTGTTTGTTTGGGTAAATATTTAACTATTCTAAATTAAAGATCTAAAAATCAATATTTTTAATTATTAATTCTGAGGTACTAACTGAACTCCCCAAGACTGCTTTGACATTTTATTTTCAATATCAGTTATTTTTTCTTTAACTGATGTTATTTTATCGTTCAATTTGTTAATGGATCCTTGAATTTTTTGTGATTCTTTAGTAGCATCTCCCGATTTTTCAACCAATTTATTATCTTTTTCATCATTGCTGTTGTTAACTAATTTGCTTACTGCTTTTAACGAGTTTAATTTTGCCTTTTCTGCTTTTTCCTTTACTTCTAATAATTCAGTATCTAATTTAACTAATTTTATTTTTAGTTCATTTAACTTGGTAGCTAAGTTGAGTGAAATAGTTTGTTTTTCTAACGTTTTTAAATCTTGCCCAAATAAATTACAAGGAATTACAGTACAGAAAACTAAAATTAACAGAATTATTTTTTTCATAAAAGGTATAAATGTAAGAAACAATATTAAACAAATTAATTAATTTAAAGTAAGGCATAATTATTGAAAGTAAAATTTGTCGTAAACATTTTTAGCTTTGTAACATGCAAAAATTAATAGTATCAGTATTGTTAGGAATAACTTTTTTAGTAACTGGTTGTGGCGTATACAGCCACACAGGAGCAAGTGTACCACCCGATGCAAGTACAGTATCGGTAGCATATTTAACCAATATGGCCAGTATTATAAATCCATTATTAAGCCAAACAATGGGTGAAAAGTTACGCCAAAAATTTGTTAATGAAACACCTTTAAAACTGACTTCTGCCGATGCCGATTTAATGTTTTCGGGGAAAATTCTAACCTACGAAATTAGGCCTGCAGCGGTTCAAGGAAATCAAACGAATGCATTGAATAGGTTAACTATTTCTGTTGAAATTATTTTTGAAAATAAAAAAGCTGTGGATAAAAACTTCACTAAAACGTTTTCAAATAATATTGATTTCAATGCATCTGATAATTTTCAAACCCGTGAAGCAGAATTATCAGGAAAAGTAGTAGACATGTTGGTACAAGATATATTTAATGCTGCATTTATTAATTGGTAAACTACAAAAATTAAATACTGTTCATATAAAAATAAATATTTTAAAATAAAATCATTATTTTGCTGAAATAAAAATTTAAGCTAAAACAGTGAACAAAGCCGAATTTACAGATTTAATCAAAAATCCTGAAAAACTGGGAACTGAGCATATAGAAATTTTAAAAAATATTGTTGCAGAATTTCCATATTTTAGTACTGCACATATACTTTTAACAAAAGCACTTTATAATACCAAACATTATGAATACGAAAAACAATTAAAAATTACTGCACTTTCAGTAGGAAATAGGGCTGTTTTATACAAATTTTTAAATAATGAAGAGCTAGAATTAGATGATGAAATCAACTTTATGAAAGTTCCAATAGAACTTAAAGTTGAAAAAGTTTCGAAACCCGATTTTGAAATGAGTAAACAAGAAGAAGATGCCATTTTATTAGAAGCAAATTCTATTCTTAATCAACCTACTGAAAACTCCTCTGAAGAATTAAGTTTGAGTGAAATTAAAAATTTACCTATTACTTTTAAAGATGAAGTTGAAGAAAAAGTTGATTTAGTTGACGAAGTTGAAAAAGTTGACGAAGTTGAAAAAGCTGACGAAGTTAATTTAGTAGATGAAGTTGAAGAAAAAGTTGATTTATTTGAAGGTATTGACTTAACCGAAAAAGGGGTAGATACTAATTTAGAAAATGAAGTTAAATTAGATATTGAAAATGAAGTTTTAAAAATAGCAGAAACTTTAGAACCAAAACCATTTGTAAGTTCTGATAAAATTGAATTTCACGATTTTAATATTTTTGAAAATGAAAATGATTTTCAACTAGCAGATACAGAAGGTGTATTGGTTAGATTTGTAAATAATGAGGAGTTTTTGCCAGATTTTGATGAAAGTAGTCTTTTTGCTGAAGACATTGAAATTGAAACCATTACAAAGTCGGTTTTACCAAATATTGCATTTAATCCACAGCCAATTATTGAAACAAATTCAGCAATAGAAATTGAAAAAGTAGATGTAAATACTATTGTTAATTTTGATGAAGAGAAAATTGATTTAAAAGAAAATTCTGAAAAAGTAGATATAAAAAACAATGCTGTATCTTTAGAAAATTTGTTGTTAAATGATGATGAAAATTCTAAGAATATGATCGAAAATAATATTGAAAAAGATTCGTTTTTTGAAGCAATAAATAATTTAGAATTTAATAATAATATTGATGATGCTACTGATAAGTCGAATAATTTTGAGGAATTAATTCAAGCTGAGGAAGCTCAAGAAGAAGAAATACAAGAAGAAGAAATACAAGAAGAGGAAATACAAGAAGAGGAAATTCAAGAAGAGGAAATTCAAGCAGAAGAAGTAAAAGTAGAAATTATTGCTGATTTAGAAAAAGAAAATGAAATCAGTAAAGAATTAAATTCAACTGAATCCATTAATTTATTAGATGTAAATCACAACAAGGAAGAAGTAAACATTGAAACATCGGATGAAATTGTTGAAGGTGTAAACGAAAATCATAGCTTTTTAGATTGGTTAAATATAAATAAGAAAACCGAAAAAAATGTAACTGAGAGTACCAATGAAGAAGTTCAGCTAAATGACGAAGATGATGAGTTTGTTGAAAACATTAAACAAATTATTAAATTAAAATCGAAGTTAAGTTTAGAAAAAGAAATTAGTGGTGAAATCAATGCTATTTCAAATGCAAATCTCACAATTGAACAATCAATTGATGATAATTTAATCCTTCCCAAAGAAATTGTAAAAACTGATACTAATGAGCTTTCAATAAATGAATCAATTGAATCTTATTTAGCCAATTTAGATAATATTGATACAGAAAACATTGAAAAAGAAAGTATTGATTTAGAAACTGAAAATAGTGTTGAAAAGACTGAATTAAAAGCAGAAGAAGAATTGATTGTTCAATTAAATAACTATGAAGTTCAATCTATTCTACCTGATTTTGAAGCACTAAAAAAAGAATTTATACCGTATGTAACGTTTGATAAAAAAGACGGACTCATTTCAAGTTATGAAGCTCCAGCTTTTGAGCCTACATTTAAAAATACTTTTCCAGATAGTAAAATAGAAATTCCAAAAGAAATATTAATTAAAAATAAAGTTTCTGAAGATAATAACGCTTTTGAAAACAATGAAACTGAAACTGTTTTTGTAAATGCTCCAATTAACGAATACGATTTTGAAAATTCGTTTAACGAAGTTTATGAACCTACAAAACATAACTACAAAGAAACCTCAATAAAAGTTCATATTACAGAAACTTTAATTGATGAAAAAAAACAAACGATAGAAACACAACAAAATGATGTGGAAAGTATTTTAGATAAATTTTTGAAAGAAAATCCAAGTATAACTCGTCCTAAATCGGAGTTTTTTGACCCAACAAACGTTGCAAAAATGAGTGTTGTTGAAAAAGATGAAATTGTAAGTGAAACATTAGCAGGAATTTATCTTAAACAAGGATTAATTAAAAAAGCAATTTCTACTTATGAAAAATTAAGTTTGATATATCCACATAAAATTACTTATTTCGCAGCCCTAATAAATCAACTTAAAACAGAACACAATATAATCTAAAACTATGTTATTTTTTTTAATCCTAATCATTATCGTTTGCGTACTACTTACTTTAGTAGTTTTAATTCAAAATCCTAAAGGTGGCGGAATAGCTGCTAATTTTACAGCTCCAAATCAAATAATGGGAGCTAACAGAAGTTCAGATGTAGTTGAAAAAGCTACTTGGATTTTGGCAATTGCATTAATAGTTTTAAGTTTAAGTTCAAATTTTGCTCGTCCTTATGGCGAACAAGAAACCAATAGTGTTAACGAGTTAAGATCGAAAGAAGGAATTGAAGGAGCAACTGCATCACCAATTGCACCGTCAACACCTAGCCAACAAGCTGCACCTGCAGGTGATTCTGCTGGTCAATAAATCAATATAAAAATATTAATCAAAACCCGTTTCATTTATTTGAATCGGGTTTTTTTATTAAAAAATTTTATTTTTATAGAAATATAATGAATCAATATTTAACATTTGATGGGGGTTTTATATTCTAAATATTAATTGTTTTACCATTTATTTTGACCTTAATCATTTATATAAATACTTTGTAAAAAAGTACATTTGACCAAAAATAATAAACAATATAACATGCAAATTAATACAAACCACAAAGACGAATTTGTTTATCGACACAATTCAACAATGGGAAAAGATTCTGAAGAAATGCTTAAAACCATTGGTGTTAGCTCGGTTAATCAGTTAATAGAGGAAACAATTCCTGCACACATTCGATTAAAAGAACGCATGAATTTACCAGCAGCATTAACCGAAATGGAGTTGTTGAGTATGTTAAGAGAAGTTTCAGAAAAAAACTTAATTTACAAAAACTTTATTGGTCAAGGTTATTACGGAACTCATACTCCTAATGTTATTTTGCGTAATATTTTCGAAAATCCCAATTGGTACACTGCTTACACTCCTTACCAGCCAGAAATAGCCCAAGGTAGATTAGAAGCATTGTTAAACTACCAAACAATGATTGTTGATTTAACAGGAATGGAAATTGCCAATGCAAGTTTGTTAGACGAAGCAACTGCGGCTGCTGAAGCAATGCATTTATTGCATGCCGAAGCCAATAACGAAGATGCGCATAAGTTTTTTGTGTCGGAATTATGTTTCAAACAAACCATTGATGTATTAGTTACTCGTGCTGAACCAACAGGAATAGAGATTGTAGTAGGTAACCACGAAACAATTCAATTTGACAATACCTATTTTGGAGCAATAATTCAATATCCTGCTATTGATGGAGAAGTAATTGATTACAATACATTTATGGCAAATGCCAAACAAAATAATGTATTAGTTACTGTAGCTGCCGATATTTTAAGTTTAACTTTATTAACACCTCCAGGAGAATGGGGTGCAGATGTAGTTGTTGGAACATCGCAACGTTTTGGTGTGCCAATGGGTTATGGTGGTCCGCATGCTGGTTTTTTTGCTACCAAAGATGCTTACAAACGCCAAATGCCAGGCCGTTTAATTGGTGTTTCAATCGATAGCCAAGGAAATTCTGCTTTACGTATGGCTTTACAAACGCGCGAACAGCATATTAAACGCGAAAAAGCAACATCAAATATTTGTACAGCACAAGTATTGTTATCAATTATGGCTGGTATGTATGGTGTTTACCACGGACCAAAAGGTTTAAAAGGCATTGCAAGCCGAGTGCATGGATTGACAAATGCTTTGGCAAATAGCTTAAATGAAAATGGTTTAACAGTTATAAATAAAAACTATTTTGATACTTTAACTGTGGCAGTTGGTAATGCAGATAATGCTTTAGCAAACTGTGTAAAAGCTGAAATAAATATTAATAAATTAAACGATTCCCATGTTTCTATATCAATTGATGAAACACATTCAACCAAAGATATTGTTGAATTGTTGAATTGTTTAACAGGCAAAACTATTGAGGTTTCTGTTTCAGAAACTATAAATTTAAATGTTCCAACAAACTTAGCTCGTACAAGCAATTACATGACCCATCCGGTGTTTAACTCACACCACAGCGAGCATGAAATGTTGCGTTATATCAAACTTTTAGAAAGTAAAGATTTATCGCTTTGCGAAAGCATGATAGCGTTAGGAAGTTGTACCATGAAATTAAACGCAACTGCCGAAATGATTCCAGTAACTTATTCTGGTTTCAGTGTATTGCACCCATTTATTCCTCGCAATCAAGCTACTGGTTACACACAAATATTTAATGAATTAACCGAATACTTAAAACAAGTAACTGGATTTGCAGGTATTTCGTTACAACCAAATGCAGGAGCGCAAGGCGAATATGCAGGTTTAATGACTATAAGAGAATACTTTAAAGCAAAAGGCGAAAGCCATAGAAATATTGCTTTAATACCCTCATCGGCACATGGAACAAACCCTGCAAGTGCAGTAATGGCTGGTATGAAAGTTATTGTTACCAAAACTTTAGAAAACGGTTATATCGATATTGAAGATATTCGTGCTAAAGCAATTGAACACAAAGATAATTTAGCTTGTTTAATGGTTACTTACCCTTCAACTTTTGGAGTGTTCGAAGAAGGTATAATTGATATTTGCGATATTATTCACCAAAATGGTGGACAAGTATACATGGATGGTGCTAATATGAACGCACAAGTTGGATTAACTAGTCCTGCAAATATTGGTGCCGATGTGTGTCATTTAAATTTACATAAAACATTCTGTATTCCTCATGGTGGTGGCGGACCTGGAATGGGTCCAATTGGAGTTGGTGCACACTTAGTTCCATTTTTACCAGGACATGCAGTTGTTGACATGGAAGGTGGAAACCAATCAATGCATGCAGTTAGTGCAGCTCCTTGGGGAAGTGCTTCTATTTTGTTAATATCATACGCTTATATAAGAATGATGGGAACTGAAGGATTAGAAAATGCTACTAAATATGCAATTTTAAATGCAAATTATATAAAAGCACGTTTAGAAAATCATTATCAAATTTTATATGTAGGTGCAAAAGGCCGTTGTGCACACGAAATGATTTTAGATACCCGTGTGTTTAAGCAAGCATCAGGTGTAGAGGTTAGTGATATTGCTAAGCGTTTAATGGATTACGGTTTTCATGCGCCAACAGTTTCGTTCCCTGTAGCTGGAACTATTATGATTGAGCCAACAGAAAGCGAAGCCAAACATGAACTTGATCGTTTTTGTGATGCCATGATTTCTATAAGAAACGAAGTATCTGCAATAGAAAATGGTACTGCCGATAAAACAGATAATGTATTGAAAAATGCGCCACATACAGCAAATATGGTTACTGCCGATGATTGGAAACACAGTTACAGTCGTCAAAATGCAGCTTTCCCTTTGCCTTATGTTAAAGCAGCTAAGTTTTGGCCAAGTGTAGGTAGAATTAACGATACCTATGGCGATAGAAACTTAATATGTGCATGTTTACCAGTAGAAGCTTATGCCGAGCAAGCAAGTAATTAGTTAGCTTTTGGCCACTATTTTTCTAGCAAAAAAAATCCCAATAACGAATAGTTATTGGGATTTTTTTATATAAAGTAATATTAGAACTTTTTCATAATTCTAAATGTCATAGCGAGGGATATTTTTTTTATCAATATAAAAAGACGTTGCAATGCTATGTGTCCTTGTTTAAAAAAAACTTGAATCACATAGGAGAAAAATGGAAAACATAGCGTTTAAACTATGTAATCTATGTATCTATATGGTTTTTTATTTTACTAATATTTAGCAGTTTAGGTAAAAACGTCAGTAGTAACGAAATGACGATTAAACAAATCTTTGCAATAAATTATTAAATTATGAAAGAGGTCTATTTTTCACTTCGCTCACGCCTTGCGTGATTGTCACTCCGAATTCCAAACTTTTTACCCTTCCATCAAAGCATCCACATGCTTCTTATTGGCTAATTGGCCGCAGGCTGCGTCTATGTCTTTACCACGGCTTCTGCGCACTGTGGCTTTTACTCCATTTTTTTCTAGGTATGCACAAAAAGCATCTATTTTACCGCTATCAGCTTTTATAAACTGACCATCGCCCGTTGGATTATATTCAATAATATTGACTTTTGCAGGAACTTTTTTGCAGAATTTTAATAACAATTTAGCATCTTCAATACTTTCGTTAAAATCTTTAAAAGCTATGTATTCAAAAGTAATTCGGCTTTTTGTTTTTGCATAAAAATGTTGCAAAGCTTTGCCAACTGCTTCTAAACTATTGCTTTCATTGATGGGCATTATTAAGTTGCGTTTTTCATCGCTTGCAGCATGTAACGAAAGTGCCAAACGGAATTTCACATTGTCGTCCCCTAATTTTTCTATCATTTTTGCAATGCCAGCAGTACTTACCGTAATGCGTTCATTGCTCATATTCAAACCTTCAGGCAAAGTAATTTTTTTAATGGCTGCCATTACATTGCTGTAATTTAACAATGGCTCGCCCATTCCCATAAATACAATATTGGTCAAAGGTTTTCCGTAATGGTTATTGGCCCAATTTTTAATATGAACCACTTGATCGTAAATTTCGGCAGGCGTTAAATTACGCTCACGCTTCATGGTGCCAGTAGCACAAAATTTACATGTTAAACTACAACCCACTTGACTACTTACGCAAGCAGTCATTCTATCTTCGGCCGGAATTAAAACACCTTCCACCAAAAATCCGTCATGAAGCCTAAAACTACTTTTTATCGTTCTATCCTCACTAACCTGTTTATCCTGAACTTTAATATGATTGATGCAAAATTCTTCATTTAATAAATTGCGTAATTCAATGGAAAGATTACTCATTTCATCAAAACTAGTAGCCGATTTTTTCCAAAGCCATTCATACACTTGCTGTCCTCTAAAAGCAGGTTGACCTTTTTTTACAAAAATGTCTTTTAGTTCATCAAGCGTAAGTTCGCGTATATCTATTTTGTTCAATTTTTTGAATGATAAATTACTAATTATTTGTCATTGCGAAGTATAAAGCTTTCTCATAATTGGTTAACTCTTTACATCTGTTGACGATTTTTATAAACTATTATTTTTTCAATAAAAAAAAATCACATAGACACAAGTATAAAATAGTCTGAAGCTATGTTTTCTATGTAACTATGTGGTTTAATATTTTTTACGCGAACGGAATATTATTGCAATTTTATTCGACTAAAATCAATAGTTTCGATCAGTCAAATTCAAAAATAATTTGGTAAAACATGTTTACTTAATCTCAGCAATTACAGTTTTTCCACCTTTAACCACTTGGTTTAAATTAACATTTATTTTTGCATCTAACGGCAAGTACAAATCAACCCTTGAACCAAATTTAATAAAACCCATTTCAGCACCTTGCTCCGCTTGTTGACCTTCTTTAACATACCAAACAATACGTTTAGCCAACGCACCTGCAACTTGACGGAACAACACAGAAACACCGTTTGTTTTTTCAATAATTGTTGTAGTACGTTCATTCTCGGTCGATGATTTTGGATGCCAAGCCACTAAATATAAACCTGGATGGTATTTAAAATATTTTACTAATCCACCAATTGGGTTTCGGTTTACATGCACATTAAAAGGACTCATAAAAACAGAAACTTGAATTCTTTTTTCATTGTAATATTCAGTTTCCATTACTTCTTCAATTACCACTACTTTTCCATCTGCAGGGCAAATAACATGGTTTTCGTTTTGAGTAACAGTAACAGTTGGGTTTCTGAAAAATTGTAGAATAATGATTAAAAAAACTATTGATAAAATTAAAATAACATTTATTAACCAGTTAATTTCAGTAAAACTGAAAGCAAAATTTAAAGCAAATAAACTTAGCAATGTAATTAATATAGTGGCTTTCCCTTCTTTATGTAACATGTTTTATGTTTTTTATTAATCGGCAAATATAAATAAAGCTGCTAAATAGCCTACCGTTTTTTTAATTATACCTATTTAACAACATACTTAAGTTTTATAATTTATTTTTGGGCGTAACCCATTTGGCCCATTTCCGCAGCCAAATCAAGCCAAATTGGGTCGGGCTATTCGCTACAATCTTTTTTACCCATCCCACTACCAAAACAAAAAAGGATTTCCGCTGCTATCCCTTACGCAACTTTTTAAGTATGAATT
>JBAXCN010000017.1:0-44545 GCA_037141455.1 Bacteroidota bacterium | reverse complement strand
TAATTTGAACTACTATCTTTATAGTAAGCGAAGCACAACTTTCCCGCAGATTACATGGATTACGCAGAGTTTCCCGCACTTTGTCTGAACAATGTTTGCCTTTGGTCCATGTTTTCACCGACCATTTTATGTAAATTTTATTAAAACAAATTTAAAAAAAAATCGAGTTATGCTGAATGCATCAGTTGGTAAACTGACACAGTATCCTTGGCTTTAACTGATTGTTTTCCATTCAGCCATTGCAGGCTGCCGATAGCTATCGGCACTGTCTGCAATTTTGTTTCGGTACTTTTAGATGTTGGCGAGTACGCCAACATCGGCTATAAAATATAAGAAATTCATATCCTAGTTTGATTTCTTTTAAGAATTTTTGATATTTTTGAATACTTATTTATATTTAATCATTTAGTATTTTTTCATTTATGCAAATTAAAGTTGGAGATAAAATTTTATTTAGAATTCCATATTTCGATAGTTTTCTTTATCATAGAGGTGAAGTAATTAATCAAAATGATAAATGGTTATTGGTTAAATTCACTGCCGAAGTCGAAATGCTTAAAGGATATGAGAAAATTACTCACACAACGGATATTCCTTTATCATTTGTTGTAAATGATAAAATGGATCACATTCATCTTTTTTAATAATTTTTCTTTTCAGGAATTACACCTCTTATACCGCCTCTTGGTTCTTTTACATCTCCTTTATATCTTGGAATTAAATGGATGTGAACATGAGGAACGGTTTGTCCTGCTGATTCGTTGATATTTATTCCAACATTGAATCCATCAGGATTAAATTGTTTTGTTAAAATTTCTTTTGCTTTATTGAGCATGAACCAGCAAGCAGCTTGTTCTTTAAACGAAAGTTCAAAATAATTGGAACAATGTTTTTTCGGAATGATTAAAGTATGTCCGTTGTTCACTGGAAACTTATCAAATATGGCATAAGCGGTTGCTGATTCTAAAATCAATTCTCTTTCAGAATCAGGATTGCAAAAAGGGCAATCAAGATGATTTATTTTGCTTACTTGATTGAAATGTTGGTATTCATAAATTTCACAATTTTCGTTTTTGAAAATTGATTGGTAATTCAAAACTACATTGCATTGATAAGTTGGTTTTTGATGGATTTTATGCGTTCTGAAACCTTCAAATTGCAAATCTCTTCTTACAGCAAAATATGCTTTACCAGTTGGCTTTAAGAGTTGTGAAATTTCCATCAATACATTTGCTTGTTCTTCTTGCATCAATACATTTAGCACATAAAAACAAATGATGGTGTCAAACTTTTCTGTTGGATAATTAGGGAAATAATGCTTGTCGTAGCCAACCACATTTATTCCTTTTGCATTCAATAACTCCACATCTTTTCCAAAGCCACAACCAAAATCTAACACATTTCCCACTAATAAACTTTTGTTTAATAAAAGCTTTGCTGGAAAGGAAAGTGTTTCTCTTTCTTTCGCTGTTAAATGATTGTATTGATTGTATTTTAGATTTTCCATTCTTGAAAACCACGGTTAGCGATTAAATAATCACAACTATTTTGCAGTTGTTTTATTGCTGCTTGCTGCCAACTTGAATTTGAACTACTTCCTAAAAGCGCAACTCTTATTTCTTTTTGAAATCTTTGAGATTGATATTCATTTATCAAATCCCAATATCGAATAATTTCTGCTTTTCTACTTTCAATAAAAGCAGAAGAAGGAATTTTATCTCTTTTCTGATTATTAGTTTTTGGTCTTGATGGAAGTAGATTCCATAAATCATTGTTCTTCCAAACAGAAAAAGGAATCACATGGTCAACATCATAACTTGTTATTTTTTCTCCAGTCCAAACACATTCAACAAATTTTTCTTTTGCTAAAATATCTTCATAGAATGTCTTTGAAGCTTTTATTTCTCTTTCAGTTATTGGACTTTTCAAAACTTCATTCACAACTTTTTCAATTGACAAATTTTTACCCGAAGCATTGACTGAAAATTCTGCCCACTTAAAAAGAATTGAATCTTGTCCGCTGATAAAACTTCCTAAATTTTTAAACGCTTCGTAATATTCAAACGGAATAGAAAACGAACCCGAAGTGTTTATCAAAAATTCTAAATCAATTTCGGTTGTTTTTCTTCTTCGAGTTCCAGACTCAAATTGAAAGATTGAATAGTAATCGTTGCTTATAGAGCGACCAATGTGTTTCATTGGCATTGTTGTAATCGTTCCTTTTAGTTTTTTTGCTAATGCAAAAAAGTCGGCATGAAGGTTTTTAGGAATTCCTTTGTTCTTTAAATCATTGTAAAAAGCTGAAAATCCACCAATGGTTTTGTATTCAGTAATAATTTTTTTTAATTGAATTCCGAAAGCAAGATTTGTTTCTCCATTGATTTGAGGAATGTTGATTGCAGATTCTAAAATGGGATAGTAATACATCATCCATTTTTCAATCAACAACCCAGTTGGGAAATAAACTCTATCTTTTGAAATGGAAATAAATGGAGAGTTGTCTTGAATGATGTCAATCACTCCACGTAAAAGAGCAAACTTGTATGTTGAAGCCTTGCTATCTCTTTCAATGATTTTACTGATATTTTGGAAAACTTCAGATTGCATTTAACTCTTTAATTTTTTCTTTTACAGATTTTTCCTTCAGTTTTTCCTCCAATTGATGAATCATCATTTCAATGTACTCTTTTGTTACAAATGAGTTTTTAGGAAATTCTTCTTTTGCAATTAAAGTTTTGTAATGCTTTAAAGATTCATGAAGTAGATAAATTTCGAATTCAGATATTTTGATATTTTTCATAATTAAAGCTATTATTATCTATAATATTGAAAGCTTTTAGCCAAAAACGGATAGATGAAACCATGTTTTTTCCAACACCAAGTTGTACTACCGAATACTCATCGTTAAAGTCAAAACCTTCCTTCACAAAGTCATATCCTTTTTTTAACCAAAGTTGTCTGCATTGAAAAGAATCGTGACCGGAGAATTGCAATTTCATTTTTGCAATTTCAATTATTTAATTGAAATAAAATTAACAGGTTATCAATAGTTGTATAGAAATAAAAATTTCCTTTTACTTCCTTGGTTGGTCTTTAATCCATTTTGTAATTTCATCAATTACATAAACTGGAATATTGCTTCTGTTAAAATATTCTTGCGGTTCTGATTTGCCGGTGCCTTCCATAAACAAGTGGTTCAGTTTTTCGAACGATTGAAATAGGTAGTTTTGATTGTTTGAAAGGGCAATTTTCCATTTATTAAATTCGGTTATTGGCACTTGGTAATCTCTTGCACCTTGCAGTATCAATACTGGTTTTTTATTGTTTTTAGCCAATGCCATAAAATCTATTTTATTTAAATAATTCCAATAGCTAAATGGGTACATCATGGGTAAACTATCGTTGGGATAAGTGTTGGGCAAGTTATTTTTTTTAGCATTTAGGGCATTTGTTTTCATATTTTCAAATACCAAAGTATCTGCTTCGGTTTTGGCTTGCAAAGGCATTAAATAGTTTAGTTGATAATACATTAAATCGGCAAGCGATGTTGCGTTTCCAGCCATCATTATTGCTCCTGCAACGGTTTTGTTTTCTTTTAAAAACAAAGGCAATAATCCACCACCTTGGCTGTGGCCTAGCAAATAAATTCTCTTTGGGTCGATGGCATTTTTTTTACTTACCTTTTTTATCAATTCTTTTACATCGGCTAAATATTCTTGTTCTATGGTGTAATAGTTTCCATTTTTGTGTTCAAGCATTATTTTACCAAAGTAGTTTTTTGTTCTTTTATCGAACCTAACCGATGCAATGCCTTGGTTTGCTAAACCCCAACTTAAATCTTTATATATTTTATTTGGTCCTATGGTTGCATCTTTATCAATGGGTCCGCTGCCACCAATTATTATAACACACGGATATTTTTTTTGTTGAATTGGAACAGAAAGTATGGCATCATTTTCAAAACCTGGAGGGCCAAATGGAATTTTAATTTCATAGAAACCAAATGGGTTTGAATATTCAGGAATATGATACATTGGCTCAGCATCAACCACAAATAAACCCACTATTTCCCATTTTAAATTAAAAGTTAAACGCATGCCAATTGAACCATTTTTATATTTAATTTTAGTAGTGGTTACATGCAAAGTATCTAAAAAATCGTAGTTGGTTTTACCTATTTCAACTAACTCACCATTAACAGTTGATAAGCTTTCCCATAATCCTTGAAAACGTTCTGCAGTTATTCGCCTTTTTAAAATGGTATCGCCCATTGCGTATGCCTTATCGTATTCTTCGGTTTTAAATAAATCTATTACTAATAGCGCGTTATTAACTGCTAAATCTTTATTGGCTTGGGCATATGTTTTATAATTTGAAACACAAATGGTACAAAGAAAAAGTATTTTTAAAAGGGTTTTCATTCAGTTTTTTTTAAATAAAGTATTGATACAAAACGCTTGCAGAAACAAGTAATAAAAACAAAATTTCTTTGAGTATTACAAAGCGTTTATTCATAAAATAGTTGGCTATAATGATGGAAAGTGGTATTGATAAATAACAAACTGCATACACTAAATTATGGTTTTCAATTAATATAATTAAAATTGAAATAATAATAAAAATAACAACAGTAAAAATTATTCTTCTTGTTTTTACTTTACTTTTAAAATATTCAGCTTGTAATAATACTGCCGAAACGAGCGTAATACCTGTAATTAAAAACCAAGGCAAAAGTTTTACCCAATTAAATGTAATTTGATTGATGTAATTTCTTTTAATGCTTATTTCTATAATTATTAATAAATCGTTCAAGCTATCGAACATATAAAAAACCACCCCAACTAAATAGATGGGCAATAAAATTCCAAAAATGGAAGCCAATAAAAACCGAATATTAAAGTAAGTGATAATTACTACACTTATTAAAATAAGAGGCAAATAAATGAAGGTATCGTAATTAAATAAAATGGCTAAACCTAAAAACAAACCACTATCTAATACTACATACAAAGGCTTTTCTGATTCGTATAAATTACATAGTCTTTCAAACATTAAAATAATAAATAAATTAGCTATTAACTGTGGGCTTAAAAACAATTGCTCTTTGTAAAAACTATTTAACAACACAAAAATTAATGCAGGTAAAAAACTATCTTTTCTTAAAATGGAATGTTTTATAACTAAATGATTTAAAAGCCAAGCTTGCAACACCACAAAAAACGAAGCACTTACCACGCTAAAATAATAATAATCTTCAAAAGTGGTAATCCATTCGAATAAAATTTGAGCCAAAGGAGCATTTATATTTAAATCGATAGGCAGGTTAATTAAAAAAGGAGATATGCGTATTAAAATTGTAAATACAATTAAAAATAGTAGGGAAAAAATGCTATTGTTTCTAAATAAATTTAACAAAATATTTTAGCTTTAAAAATTAATACGCATGAGAGTAAATCTTTTATCGCGAATGGCACAAGCCAAAAGCGAAGTAGCTGAAATTTGTTTACTATCCTGAGGTATAATTAACAAACTAGCATTTATTGCTTTCACTAAAATTTTATTTTCAGTTTTACCTTTTACATCAAATTTGCACAATAGTACATCACCTTCTTGTGTTACATCGGCATTGTAAATGGTATAGATGGCATCGTTGCTAACAAAATTGGTAATGGAGGAGAAAAAACCGCCATCGCTTACTGTTTGTTGTTCTTTGTTCACAATATCTCCGTTTTCCATTAATCCATCGGCATTTAAACTTAACAATAAAACATCGTTGTAGTTGTAAACAGTTCGGGTATTGGTTTGGGGAAAGCCATTTACGTAGTAAGTATAAGATTGGCGGGTTAAAAAATATTTTTCAGCTACTAAAAATAAACCACCATCGCTACGTGGAATAATTTTTCTTATATAAATATCGTTTAAGTCAAGGTTTTTGCTGAACGAAATATTATTTCTTAGCACTTTTAATGAAGTGGTATCTAGTATATTTTTGGTGTTTGTAGCCGAACTAATATCAATAGTTTGAAAAAAATATCCAATATTATTTAGTTCATTTTCTTCAGCATAAAAACCTATGATGTTAACTTGTTTTTTTAAATTATTTATTACAAATCCAATATCATCAATTTCTATATTTGGTTTGGCTACATCAAACTCAAGCATGGTTGAAGTTGCATTGAAATAAGAGTACAAAACAAATTTTCTATTTTCGTTTTTTCTTTTCTTTTTATTGATTTTAGGAAAATCGAGCAAAGTAAAAAAATTACCCTCGTTATCAAGCTCGCAATTGGTAGTTTCTATGTCTTCAATGAGCTCATTTATTTCAAAAACTTTACCATAAATTTGAGTCAACGATTCGTTAAAGCCATATAAAAATAAAGAAGTTGTACTCGATTTTCTCCCTGTTTTACATAAAATACTCAACGAAAAATATTTATTATTTATGCTATTTTTAAATGCAGTAGTAGAATTTTCGTTTATTAGCGACTCGTCAATACTTGCAAGCATAGCCATGTTTCCAGTTTGATTTAAATTCATGTCGAGTTTTAAAGCCAAAAAATCTATTTTATTGGTTGCATTGTTTTTAGCCGAAACAATTACAATAATATTTTGCCCAATTAAAATAGTTTTTTCAATATTAGCAGGTATTGATAAAGGAATTTCTTTACTTATTTCAAGTGCTAGTTTTGAATTGTATTTTTCAATTAACACATCGCGTTTAAAATTATAATCTTTGGCTCTTAACACAAAACTTCCCACCTCATTGCTCCCTATAATTAAAGAGTAATTATTTTTATTTTTTATTTTTACACCTTGACCAAACTCAATGGTTTGCGCATTAATTTGGTTATAAAAAATAAATAACAAAAAAAAACTAAGCAGCTTGTGTTTAAACATTATTTTGCAGACTTAAAATAGAGTTGCAAATTAATAAAATAGCTCGTTTTAAAAATACTGATTATTTAAATGGCAAAAAAATTATATGATACCGCTAAACCCAAGGAAAAAGCAGTTTTAGTTGGCGTAATAACTCCTAACCTAAAGCCCGAAAAAGCGCAGGAATACTTGGATGAATTGGCGTTTTTAGCACAAACGGCAGGGGCAGATGTAGAGAAACAATTTCTTCAACGGCTGCCTCATCCTAGTTCAAAAACGTATGTAGGCGAAGGCAAATTAGCCGAAATATTGGAATATGTTACCGTTCGCGAAATTGATATTGTTATTTTCGATGATGAATTAAGTCCATCGCAATTGCGCAATATTCAAAACGAATTGAAGGTAAAAATATTAGATAGAAGTAATTTAATTCTCGATATTTTTGCCAATAGAGCAAGCACTGCTCAAGCAAAATATCAAGTAGAATTGGCACAAGCGCAATATTTATTGCCTCGCTTAACACGTATGTGGACCCACTTAACCAAGCAAAAAGGTGGAATTGGTATGCGTGGACCTGGAGAAACTGAAATAGAAACCGATAGGCGTTTATTGCGCGAAGAAATAAGCAAATTGAAAGAACGCTTAAATCAAATTGACAAACAATCGGCTACACGAAGGCAAAACCGCGATGAAAAGAAAAGGGTAGCTTTGGTTGGTTATACCAATGTGGGTAAATCGACCATAATGAATTTATTGAGCAAAAGCGAAGTGTTGGTTGAAAATAAATTATTTGCAACCCTCGATAGTACTGTAAGAAAAGTAGTTTTTGATAATGTTCCTTTTTTATTAAGCGATACTGTTGGGTTTATTCGTAAGTTGCCTCATCAGTTGGTCGAAAGTTTTAAATCTACCTTAGATGAAGTGCGTGAAGCCGATTTGCTATTACACGTAGTTGACATAAGCCACGAAAACTTTGAAGAACAATTAGATTTAGTAAATAGTACTTTATTAGATATTGGTGCAAGCAATAAAAAACAGTTAATAGTTTTTAATAAAATTGATCAATTAAAAGAACCGTTAGAGCCAGATGATCCATTTGGTGAAGAAACCGAACACTTAACTTACATAGAAAAACTAAAAAACACTTGGATGGCTAAAGAAAACGGACAAGTAATTTTTATATCAGCAACCAAAAAAGTTAATATTGATGAGTTGAGGAAAAGGATTGTGGAAGCGATTAGTTAATTATGAATTCTTGTCACGCAAGGCGTGATTGAATGCTTGTCACGCAAGGCGTGATTGAATGCTTGTCACGCAAGGTGTGATTGAATGCTTGTCACGCAAGGCGTGAATGGATTATGGATTACAAATATCACAATTCATTGGGTCTTCTGTTAGTTTATCATTCGGATATTTTTCTTCCTTTTCATAATTACATTTCATACAAGTATAAATGTATTTTAAAGTGCTTCTAGTTGGGAAATTGCACATTTTACAGGGCAATCCTTTTGGAATATCTGTAATGTCAAAGCCTGGATAATCGCAATTCGGACAAAGCGTATTTATTTTATGGGTTAGTTTTTTAGTAGCTCGCTCAATCACTTTCATTCTTGAAGGGTTATACATAGCCCGCATATCAGTTTCAATATATGCTGTTCCATAATTATTAATAAGATGATAAAAAGTAATGTTCAACTGCTCATAATTGGTTATTCCTTTTACAATTTCGCTGTAATCATCCTTTGATTTTCTAAGAATTAAACCGTGTGAAGGGAAATTAGCTTTGGTAGCAAATTCTTTTAGTTCTTTTTCTGTTTTAATTTCAGCACCATTAAAATTTGTATCAGTACTAAGTTCCCTAACAATAACTTCTATGTTATTTTTCTTATCAATAAAGAGTAAAAATTCATCATCGGCTGGAACAAAATAAATGGTAGGATGAGGGCCAAAAGAACCTTCACTGCCAATTGCTAAATCACAATTAGACAATTCTATTGACATTAGGCATTTATTTCTAGCAGCAGTTATTGGGTCATCTTTTCTTTCAACTTCTCCTGTAAATGTTCCTAGTTCATCTGTATCAAAATCTGAAGTTACAAAACACTTTACTCCCAATTCTTTTTCTAAAATTGGAGCAATCACTTTTTCTTTTTCGTGCTTGGTAGCTATTAGTAAATTCCTTCCTTTGAACATTAAGTTCATCTTTCTACCTTTGAACTTCCTGTAAGAATTTTAAATGCAAAAGATCCTGTTATAATTCCTAAAGCAGCAAAGAGTTGTCCGTTTGAGGTATCATTTGTTATGAAAGCCATTATAAGGAGTGCAATCATTGATACCAAGCAAAAGCTGGTTTTAATAACAATTAAATTCATTGTTATTCAATTTTAATTATTGCTTCTACTTTCACGGTATTGTTTTTTGAGTTAATAGTTTTTCTCAATTCAAAAAGTTCTTTTTGTAAATGCTTTATTTTAGATTCCTTTATTTTAATATCTTCTTCATTACTATTACTATTTATTTTATTCTCGTGATACTTTATTTTTATGTGTACCATTTGAGCTATAAGTTCTATAGCATCAGTTGAGTTAAACTCTCCTTGTATTAATTGTAAGTTCATGTTTTTAAAGATTATTGTCCTTGTCCTAATGAGTATCCTGCCTTACCATCAAATGAATATAAGTTTTCTGTTTTTATGCTATCAATGTTTTCATTCATTGCATTATTCAAAAGTTCAATGATGTTTGACTTAGTTATATCATTATTACCTGTGGGTTTAAAACGACATCTCCAATGGTCGGTACAAAATGTTTCCTTAAATCCATCAGGCCAAACTTTAATCCCTCTATTTGTAATCATAGAAAGTTCAATTCCATTGCTTTCCATTTTTTTTACTTTTTCTGCTAATTCGTTAGGATTAGTTCCATTCCAATGAACAAAAATATCAACTCCAACCAACTCTTTTTTTGCAGCAGGTTTACGGTTGTATTTAGGTAAATTTAAAGCTGAATTATTTGCATAAGAAACTGATTTTAGAATAGATGGCTTTTGACCAAGATTTTCAATTACTGCATTAGCAAACTCCTTTGTTCCCAATTTTTGCTTGCTTGTTCCTTCTTTAAAAATATCGTAAGTATGAATGCCATCTTCGAGTGTTTTAAGCCATGCGTTTTGAACTTTTTCGGCTATTTCTGTTTGCCCAATATGGTTCAACATCATAATAGCTCCTTGTAATAAACCCGATGGGTTAGCTACATTTTGCCCTGCTCTTCTTGGGGCAGAACCATGTATGGCCTCAAACATAGAACACTCTTCGCCAATATTGGCAGAGCCAGCTAAACCCACTGAACCCGTTATTTGCGCTGCTACATCACTCAATACATCGCCATATAAATTTGGCATTACAATTACATCAAAAATTTCTGGTGTATCCGCCATTTTAGCTGCACCAATATCTATAATCCAATGTTCGTTTTCAATTTCAGGATACTCTTTGGCAATTTCATCAAACACTTGGTGAAACAAGCCATCTGTTTGTTTCATAATATTATCCTTAGTAAAACAGGTTACTTTCTTTCTGTTTTGTTGTTTGGCATATTCAAAAGCATAACGAACAATTTTTTCGCAACCAGGTCTGCTAATTAGTTTAAGGCATTGCACTACCTCATCTGTTTGTTGGTGTTCAATGCCTGCATATAAATCTTCTTCGTTTTCTCTTACAATTACAATATCCATAATAGGATGTTTTGTGCTTACAAATGGATGCAAACTCATGCAAGGTCTTACATTTGAGTACAAACCAAGGAATTTACGAGTGGTAACATTTAAGCTTTTGTATCCGCCACCTTGTGGTGTTGTAATAGGTGCTTTTAGGAAAATTTTATTTCGCCTAATTGTCTCCCATGATTCATTTGCAATACCCGAAGTATTTCCAGCTAAATACACTTTTTCGCCTACCTCAATTTCATCAATTTCTAGTTTGGCACCTGCTGCTAAAATTATTGCTAATGTGGCGTCCATTATCTCAGGCCCAATTCCGTCTCCTTTTGCTACTGTTATTCTAGTCATTTTGCTTTATTTAAAGTTTAACATTACAATATTGCGCATTCTATTTCATCGGTTATTATTTATATTTGTAATGTAAACCATTAAAATAATTTATGAACTATACTTTAAATCAATTGCAGATATTTTTAAAAATTGTGCAAACACAAAGTGTAACAAAAGCTTCTGCGGAATTGCACCTTACTCAACCAGCAGTTTCTATTCAACTTAAAAATTTTCAAGATCAGTTTGATATTCCCTTAACGGAAGTAATTGGGCGAAAGATTTATATAACCGATTTTGGACGAGAAATTGCGGTGGCAGCAGAAAACATTATAAACCAAGTATATGCAATAAACTACAAAACTTTGGCTTACAAAGGACAATTAACAGGGCGTTTAAAAATTTCAGTAGTATCTACAGGAAAGTATGTTATGCCTTACTTTCTAACTAATTTTATGCAGCAACATGATGGCATAGAATTAATGATGGATGTAACCAACAAAAATAAAGTGGTGGAGAGTTTAGAAAACAATGAAGTTGATTTTGCATTGGTTTCTATTTTACCAAATACATTGAATATAGAAAAATTGGATTTACTTCAAAATAAGTTGTATTTAGTGGGTAGCGCCAAAACAAAATTTAATAAGACTTTAAGCGTACAAGAAATATTTAAAGATTTGCCATTAATATTTAGAGAAAAAGGTTCGGGTACAAGACAAACAATGGAAAGTTTTATTGAACGGAATAACATATCAGTTTTAAAAAAGATGGAGTTAACAACAAATGAAGCAGTTAAGCAATCGTTATTGGCTGGTTTGGGATATTCTATTATGCCGTTAATCGGAATTAAAAATGAATTACATAACAATGAACTACAAATTATTGCAATCAAAGGTCTACCAATTAAAACAACTTGGAGTTTAATATGGTTAAAAAGAAAAAAACATTCTCCAGTTTCTGAATCTTTTTTAGCTTATTTAAAAAAAGAAAAATCTCAAATCGTAAATGATAAATTTAGTTGGTACGAGCAGTTTTAAGTAATTAGTAATTTTGGTGTTTGCTTTTGGTTTGTATAAAGCAGTCATTAAAATTTTAAAAACTTGTTTTGTTTATCTAATTGCAAATGATGTTTCTTGTTTTTATATAGTTACAGCTAGTTTGTGCGCTTGATACAGTTGAGCGAAAGAATATTTTGAAAGTAAAAAATCGGGTTTATAATTATTAGCTATTCAATATTAATTGGAATGGTGGAGGCTAAAAGTAAAAAAAGAGGCTGCTTTTTATTAAAAGCAGCCCTTTTTCATTACCCTTTATTCATTATCTTAAGCTTTTTAAAGCTTCATTTAAAGTTATTTCAATCTTTGCCAATGAGTGATTTTGGCTTTTGCATTATTGGCAAGTTCAATAAGTTTTTCTTCGGTAATTTCAGGTACTATACCCTACTAATACCCAATTAATTCCTATTATCTAAAAACCACAATTTGCAATTTCCTTTTTATGTTGTGCTTTAGTTTTTAACTCGGTATCAGTAAAACCTGCTGCACCTAACTTAAAAATTCCATATTTTAATAAGCCATTTCAAAAAGTTGATCGTTTTTTACAAAGCACTCTTCTTTAAATTATTTAGCTGATGCTATTAGCTTTTGTGCTTGGCTTATGTAAGCATCATCTTTATCTTCAGTTGCTAAAACAATTACTTGGTTTGCCGTAGCAATTGCTCCTTTTTTATCATTCAATTTTAATTGAATTTTGGCTTTTAACATATACACCCAATATGCTTTTGGATTAGCTATTGTTGCTTTATTAACCCATTCTAATGCTTGGTTTAAATCTTTGTTGTTTTCAAAATAATAAGTTGCAGCTTGAAAATACGGACGACTGTCTTTTACAATAGTACTTTCAATGTTTTTCATTATTTTACTATCAATTTCAGTAGAAACACTAAACGAAACTTTGGTGTTTTCCCAAACCATTTCAATGTTGGTAGCAGTAGCAGTTACATTGGTTAAACCCATAGTAAAAGTTTCAACTTTTTCAGTCACATTTGTGGTTGCAACTTTAAATCTGATTACTTCGTTTTCAGTTTTGTAATCGCCAACATTTCCGCCTAAAGTCAAATCTTTGTAAAGCATTATTTCCCAACTATCTTTATTGGGTATTGAGTACAAAGCATAAGTTCCAGGTTTTACAGTTAAGCCTTCTATTTTCACACTATCTCCAAAAGTTATTTTGGTTGAACCATTAGCACCAGTGCGCCAAATTTTACCAAATGGAACCACATCGCCATAAACTGTTCTGCCTTTTGCACTTGGGCGTGAATACTCAATAGTAATTTCCGACAATGCAAACGCCTGTTTAATGGTTTGTAACGGACTAGGTGCAGGCACTTTTAATTGTTGTGCTGAAACATTTAAGCTAATTAATGCTGTAATAATTAATGCTCCTGTTCTTATTTTTTTTAGAATCATGTTTTTTGTTTTTAAATATTTTTCAAATATATAGTACCAATTGTATTTATAAAATAGGCCAAAGCTATTTTATAAATTTAACATGCTAATGAGGTGACTTAATGCCGCCAACACAATAACGCCATACGTTTTTAAAATTAGACCAATTGTTTTGTGTATGCGGTAACATTTAAAATTACTTATAAAATTTTACATTTTATTTAAATATTTACTCTGTTAAATATTAATAGTTTTAAATAAATACCCATAAATTGCAACACATAAAAATAATTAAATGAACAAATTCAAATCCTTTTCAAGCAATTTTTTATTGGTTTTATTAATAAGCATTTTATTTATAAATGCATGCGAAAATAATGATAAAAACAACAAACAGAGCAATGCTAAAACCACCGAAACAATAGATATTTACAAGCAAATAAGTCCTAACTTTAATGCTGATAGTGCTTATTATTTTATAGTAAAACAAGTTGAATTTGGTCCAAGAGTTACTGCAAGTAAAGCCAGTTTAGCTTGTGGAAATTTTATAAAAAACGAGTTTGAAAAACAGGGTGCTTCGGTTATTACTCAAAAAGGAACTGTAACCAATTGGGATAAACGAAAAATAAATATCATTAATATTATTGCTCAAATAAACCTTAAAGCCACCAAACGCATATTGATAACTGCACATTGGGATAGTCGCCCTTATGCCGATAACGACCCCATTGAAGCCAATAAAACCAAGCCAGTTTTAGCTGCCGATGATGGTGCAAGTGGAGTTGGAGTTATGTTGGAATTAGCAAGAGTAATTAAGCTTAACAAGTTGGATATTGGTGTTGATTTTATATGTTTTGATGCCGAAGATTTAGGCAAACCAGAGTTTGATGATTCCTACTGCTTGGGAACGCAATATTGGGGTAAAAATATTTTGCCAATAAACTATAAAGCCGATTATGCCATTAATTTAGATATGGTGGGAGGTAAAGGAGCAACATTTGTATGGGAAGGAAATAGCATTACGCAAGGAGAAAAAATATTGAGAAAAGTGTGGGAAAAAGCAGCGTTACTTGGGTTTTCTAATAGTTTTCAATACATACAAAATGGGCAAATTACCGATGACCATGTTTATGTTTACAAAGCAACTAATATTCCTGCAATAGATATAATTCACTTTAACAAACAAACTGGTTTTCCGGCTTGGTGGCATACTGTTAACGACAATATGCAAAACATTGATAAAAACACTTTGAAAGCAGTGGGACAAACACTTTTGGAGGTTATTTATACGGAGAAGTAGTTGATAATTGTGGGTTGATAGACCATAAAATATAGACCATAGACGATGGATGGGGAATAAACAATTATTAAAAACGAATTATAAAAAGATGATTTGCCGATCTTTAGAAAGCTATCGGGATTAGCCAAAGGAAAAAAATTAAAAAGACTAATAACAAATTGAAACTTGAATCTATGAAAAAAGATACAGCAATTAAATTATTTGAACAAAAGGAAATTCGTTCTTTGTGGGATGAAGACCAAGAAAAATGGTACATTTCAATAGTGGATGTAGTTGGAATTCTTACTGAAAGTCCTAATCCAAGAAAATACTGGAGTGTTTTAAAAACTAGACTTAAAAATGAAGGAAGTCAGTTGGCTACAAATTGTAGTCAACTGAAAATGCAATCAGCCGATGGAAAGTTTTATTTAACCGATGTAGCTGATACAGAGCAGTTATTTAGATTGATACAATCCATACCTTCACCAAAAGCAGAACCTTTTAAACTTTGGTTGGCAAAAGTTGCTTCAGAAAGGTTGGATGAAATGCAAGACCCAGAATTAAGTATTGACAGGTCTTTAGAACAATATATGCAATTGGGTTATTCTGAAAGTTGGATAAATCAAAGGTTGAAAAGTATTGAAATAAGAAAAGAACTGACTGATGAATGGAAAAAGAAAGGATTAAAAGAAGGTGCACAGTTTGCAACACTTACCGACATTATTACAAAAGCTTGGAGCGATAAAACCACCAAGGAATATAAAATTTTGAAAGGGTTGAAAAAAGAAAATCTGAGAGATAATATGACCAATACGGAACTTATTTTAAATATGCTTGCCGAAGCTTCAACTAAAGATATATCTGCCGCAACCAACCCTGAAACTTTTGAAGAAAGTAAGAAAGTTGCTAAACAAGGAGGCAATGTAGCCAAAGTAGCTATGAAA
This sequence comes from Bacteroidota bacterium, assembly GCA_037141455.1. Lineage (GTDB taxonomy): Bacteria > Bacteroidota > Bacteroidia > UKL13-3 > UKL13-3 > JAAFJM01. Next base: position 28,955 of record JBAXCN010000017.1, on the reverse strand, counting down.
GAATTAGAAGCCAAAACTGGTAAAAAAGTAGTAACCGCTATTAATGCCAAATCGGTATTGAAAGAAGCAACTAAATTTAAATTAAATAAATAATAAAAATGAATAGCCGTTAGGCTTCAGTAATCGGAATAAAAGAAATATAAACCAACCAATAATCAAACTTTTATTAGTTTTCAAAACTAAATGAACAAACACTTGTCAATAATATTATGAGCAACGATTTAATTAAACAATACATTAACCACACTTTAGAAAATAACAAAACTCCTGAAAGTGTTTACTTATTTGCAAAATCAATTGGTATGGAAGAGAAAGAGTTTTATAACCATTACTCTAGTCTTACTGGTTTAGAAGCTGATATTTATAAAATTTGGTTCGAAAATGCTTATAAATCTAGTAGCGAATCGGAGCCTTGGCAAAATTATTCAGCTCGCGAAAAGGTTTTGGCTGTATTTTTTGCTTTTATTGAAGAAGTAAAAAACTACCGCAGTTTTGCCATTTATTTAAAAAACCGTGATGTAGTAAAATTACCAAAGTGGCCTAAATATTTAAATGAATTACATTTGGTATTTACTGAAAATATGAAACCAATTTTAGTGGAAGGAATTGGAACGAACGAAATTCAAGAACGTAAATATTTAGACGAAAAGTACGTGAGTGGCTTGTGGTTAAACTTTTTGTTTGTTTTAACTTTTTGGTTAAACGACAACAGCAAAGGTTTTGAAAAAACCGATGAATCGATAGAACGTTCTGTTAATTTAGCATTCGATTTAATGGGAAAATCTGCTTTAGATGCTGCACTTGATTTTGGAAAATTTTTATTTCAAAACAGGTAGTAAATAGCCACAGATTTCAAAGATTACACTGAAATTTTTTTTTGTTCTCTTAAATTCAATTTTTTTAAGCAATTCTCATGTAGCAGCATTAAAATAGTTTAGTAACTAATTAATAAAAAATCTGTGTTTTCAGAGCAATCTGTGGCAAAACAAGTATCAATTAAATCATCAATGGAACAAAATTCAATACCTTCAACCAAAGTAGAACGCGCCATGCGTTTTGTAAAAACTGGTGCGCAAATAGGTGGGAACTACATAAAACATTATTCTAAAAAAATAATTGACCCAAACATTAGCAAAGATCGTTTGCATGAAGACAATGCTGAAGATGTTTACAATGCTTTAAGCGAACTTAAAGGTTCGGCTTTAAAAGTAGCACAAATGCTAAGCATGGAAAAAAATGTATTGCCAAGGGCCTATACTAATAAGTTTGCTTTGGCTCAATATTCTGCTCCTCCGCTTTCGGGTCCATTGATAGTGCAAACTTTTGTGAAACAATTTGGCAAAACCCCACAACAAATATTTGATACTTTTAACATGCAATCAACACGTGCTGCAAGCATTGGGCAAGTGCACGAGGCTACTAAAAATGGCAAGAAATTGGCAGTTAAAATTCAATATCCAGGTGTAGCAGAAAGTATAAGAAGCGATTTGAAATTAGTAAAACCAATTGCCTTTAGGTTAATAGGATTAAGCGAAAAAGAGTTTGAAAAATACATTATTGAAGTAGAAAGCAAACTTTTGGAAGAAACCAATTACGACCTTGAATTGAAACGCAGCCAAGAAATTTCGAAACTATGCGCTAATATTCCTAATATAAAATTTACAAAATATTATCCTGAATATTCTAGCAATAAAGTTTTGGTTATGAATTGGTTGGAAGGATTGCATTTAGAAGAATTTTTAAAAACAAATCCTACTCAAGATATAAAAAACCAAATTGGACAAGCCATGTGGGATTTTTATGATATGCAAGTGCACGAACAAAAAGCTGTTCATGCCGACCCACATCCAGGTAATTTCTTAATGCAAGCAGATGGTACTTTAGGGGTAATTGACTTTGGTTGTGTAAAGGAAATTCCAGAAGATTTCTACTTTAATTATTTTGCTTTATTGGTACCTGAAATATTAAAAAGTAAAGAAATTATAGAACGCATTATGCTTCAGCAGCAAATTGTTAGTGTAAAAGATGATAAACGCACACAAGACGTAATTACTGATGCATTTATAAGAATGACTACTTTGCTTAGCACACCATTTACAACTGATGAATTTGACTTTAGCAATAACGAATACATTGATAAAATATATGCACTTGGCGAAGAAGTTTCAAATATGAAAGAACTTCGCGAAAGTAAAGAGGGAAGGGGCTCACAACATGCATTGTATATTAACCGCACCTATTTTGGTATTTATAGTATTTTAAATGTACTAGGTGCTAAAGTAAAAACTGGCCAAAGAAACTGGAAACAACCATTGATGGATTTCCATTTGAAAGCCGATAATTTAAGCCAATAGATTATTTTTTATTGGTTATAAAACGGTTGAATAATTTAACTAATCACTCATTTGATAAAGTAGTAATTTTTAAACTAATCAATTGGTTAAGTATTTCAGTTTGATTACTAAATAAATCTTTATAGTAATTGATTCCGCTTTCTAAGTTTTTTGCCATATTGTTCAGCTGTTTTTTTACTAAATCGGTAGGTTTAGCTAAATAGCTTTTAAGTTGGTTGTGGTAATAATCTAGGTTTAATTCCAATTCTTTCAAAAACATATGTGGTCTGTTGGGGGTATCAACTAAATTTTCTTTGCCATAAATGTGGTTACACATGGTTTGCAGCGAAACTATTTTAGAGTAATAAGCCATATTTGGTCCCGGGCAAACCGCAACTCCTGAACCTTCTGTTCGTGTGTTTAATCCATTTACTAGTAAAGCTGAAGTGCCTAAACCCACACATAAACATGTTTTTTGCAAAGCTAATTCGTTGGCAATTGCTAACTCACCCTTAGGTAAATTTTGCGCTTGCAGCGATTTTAACTTTAAGTGTTGGTATTGGCGCGATGCAGTACAAATAACTTCTTCAGTAAAATCGGTATTGAGTTTAGCAAACTCGCGTGGACAGCTACTTCCAGGTCTACCTTTTGCTATCCATTCTAATCGTTCAGCATCTTTTGTATTGCCTTTTAAAAAGTTAAAAGGAACACCTAATGGTGAAATATTGCTTAAGTATAAATCGTTTTCTTTTGCTTTGCAAAGCAAATCTAATGTTTCGTTATCAACGGTGGTTGCCTCGGGTACCAATAAAAATGGTGTTCCCCAACCAATTGAATCTAACTCGTATTTTTCTATTAAAAACTGATGTTCATGAGCAGTGCCAACTCCACCTTGCGCAGTAAATTTAACAGGTAGTGGTTCTGCTGGAACAAACTTATTTTTTTCAGCCAATGCTGCTACATATACTTGGTGTATTGTATTAATTAATTCTTGTTTATTTTGTTTAAATTCTTCTAAAATGGGTCCCATTAAAGAAGCATCGCTTCCAAAAGCATGTCCACCACAATTTAATCCTGATTCAACCCTGTATTCCGAAATCCAAATGCCTTTTTTAGCTAAAAATTTTCCTTGAATTAAAGCAGAACGGTAATCACTGATTTTTAAAATTACCTTTTTTTCTAATTGTCCATTTTTATCTGGAAAAAAGTTTTCTAATTGCTCAAAATAAGCATAAAGCCTTGGGTTCATTCCTGCAGAAAGTACTATAGATGAATGTAAATTACTATTTGCAAAACCCCTTAAAGCGGCATGTGCATCGTTATAAATTACAGGAAGTTTTTCGTTGTTAAACTTGTTTTCTTTGTCTAACTTGGTCATTATATTTACATCAATGCTTCCCATTTGCAAGTGCGAATTGGCCCAATTTTTAAGGTCGTCAATGGTTTTATTATTGTCAAAAAAATGATTGAATTGCTTTTTTATTTCAGCATAATCAGGTAGCATATTCATATACTTTTCAAACTCGCCACCTTTTTCAGCTACAGATTGTTTTAATTGTTCAAATTTGTTTTTTACAATTTGATCAACCATATTTAAATAAGCCGTAATTCGTTTAGCCCGCGAATCGTTTACCTTATTGGTAATGGCTTCAAAAGGCAAACTAAATTTTTCAGAATAAAATGCGCGCAATTTTTCCATTAATATATCATCAACTAACGAAACAGTTGAAGAAATTCCATAAGCAGCTACTTTTATGGGCGAATCAATAGTAAAGCCAATACCCATAACTGGAATATGAAAACTATGTAAATTAAAATTTTTGATATTCATTTTTTATAAATAAAGTTTGCAAGTTTCAATTAAGCACATTTTTAATTTATGACCCCAATCAATATAAAAACAAATATGTAATTTGTACAAAAAAAAATCCGAAGAAGTACTTCGGATTTTTATATTTATTAATGAAATAAAAAATAAATAAACTTATAAACTAATCAATTAAGGCCACTAACAACTAATTTTATCAACTCTTTTTTGGTGGCGGCCACCTTCAAAATGAGTAGTCAGGAAAGTTAAAACAATTTGTTTTGCCAATTCTATATCAATAAAGCGAGCAGGTAAAGCCAATACATTTGCATCGTTATGGGTGCGCGCTAGGCTACTAATTTCATCAGTCCAACATAATGCACCTCTTATGCCTTGGTGTTTATTTACAGCCATGTTTACACCATTGCCACTGCCACAAATAATTATTCCTAAATCAGTTTCTTTGTTTTCAACACTTGTAGCCAATGGATGCGAAATATCTGGATAATCCATTGAATCGGTTGAATGTGTTCCAAAATCGGTAACAGTATAGTTTAAATCGGTAAGCATGGCTTTGATAATTTCTTTGTATTCAAAACCTGCGTGGTCGGCTGCTATGGCAATTTTCATAATATTATATTTTTTAATTTTTTAAAGGTAAAATTATTTATTTAATTTTATTTTTTTCTACGCCTTTTGCAATAAAAATACTCATTTCAAATAAAGCATATAATGGAATAGCCATTAATATTTGACTAGCCATATCGGGCGAGGGAGTTAAAATAGCTGCTAAAACCAAAATAACAACTAGCGCATGTTTGCGGTATTTACTCATTAATTTGGCACTTAAAATACCAATTTTCACTAAAAAATAAACCAATATTGGCATTTCGAACATTAAGCCACAAGCAAAAGTAATGGTTGATACAAACGAAATGTACGACTCTAAATTTATTTCATTACTTACCAAAGTACTAACTTGATACGAGCCCATAAATGAAACTGAAACAGGAGTTAAAAAAAAGTATCCAAACGCAATTCCAATAAAAAACAAAATAGAACTAAAAAATACTAAACCACGCGCATAGCTAATTTCTTTTTTGTTTAAAGCGGGTTTTATAAACTGCCAAAATTGCCAAAGAATATATGGAAATGCTATAATTAATCCAGCAATAAAGGCTATCCACAAATGCTGGGTAAATTGCCCTGTCATGTCAATATTTTTTAATGCAAACGAAATATTTTTCATGCAATATTCATCGGTTCCTTTTGCCCAATACGATAGTTTACAAAGTATTTGGTAGCTATAAAAATCTGTACGCATTGGACCAAAAATTATTATATCGAAAAGGATGTATTTATTAAAAAATGCAGTGACTGCGCCAATTAAAATAGCTATTACCGATTTAACCAAATGACTTCTTAATTCGTCAATATGGTCGAAAAAAGTCATTTCTTTTGTTTCTGAATTTTGGTCTTCTGTTAACTGGTCTAATGCCATAAAATTAAATAGGTCGCAAAAGTAATCATTTTAGTTGATAGTTAGTTGGAGTTGTGATATTGGAAAATGAGCAATGAGCAATGAGCAATTATCAATTATCAATTAACAATTAACAATTAAGAATAGTTATAAGCTAGCAGCCTTCAAAACCTACCCAATATCGAATCTTGTAACCGAAATTAACTGACTTGCCTGTTTTATTTTATTCATTAAATCTTCTAAATGTTTGGTATCGCTTACTTTTAAAGTAATATTTCCTTCAAACATACCTTCATTTGCAGTTACGTTTATCGATTTCATATTTATTTGTAATTGAGTAGAAATAATATTGGTTATAGTACTTACAATACCCACACTGTCAATTCCTTGAATTTTTATTGAAGTTAAAAACGATTTGTTGTTATTTAAATTATCATCAGCCCATTTTGCTTTTATAATTCTGTAACCATAATTGCTCATTAAACTTATTCCATTGGTACAATTGGTTCTATGAATTTTTACCCCTTCGCCAACAGTCACAAATCCAAAAATATCATCACCAGGAATTGGACTGCAACATTTTGCAAAACCATATTCAACAGGGTCGCCATCACCAATAACTACAGCATCTTTTGAAACAGTTTTATTTTTTAATTTTAAAATTCTTTGTTCTTTCTGTTCATCAGTTGCAGCAGGTACTTTTTTAATTTCAGGCTCAAAAATTGCTACTAAATCTATCTTAGTTCTATCAATTTTTTCAACTACTAATTGATAGTATAATTCAGTTACTGAAGGAAGTTTGAAGTATTTTATTAAAAGAGTTAATGCTTCGCTTGTAAAAGGAATTTTGGCATTTTTAAATTTCCTTTCTAAAATTTCTTTACCCATGGTAACCGATTGGTTTCTTTCATGTTTAAAATAATCTCTTATTTTTGATTTTGCTTTAGCAGTTGCTACCCAAGTAAGCCAGTCTTCATTTGGTTTTTGCTTGGTTGATGACAAAATTTCAACTTGGTCGCCATTGCCTAATTTGTAAGTAATAGGAACTAATTTGTTATTTACTTTAGCTCCAATACATTTTACTCCTAAACCTGAATGTATATCAAAAGCAAAATCTAATACTGTTGCTTGTGCGGGTAGTTTTCTTAAATCACCTTTTGGCGTAAATACAAAAATTTCTTCAGCAAATAAGTTCAGTTTAAAATCGTCTAAAAATTCAATGGCTGATCCGTCTGTGTTTTCGAGCATTTCTCTTACTTTGGCTAGCCATTGCTCTAATCCATTGTCGTTAACTTGAGTTCCATCTTTGTATTTCCAATGAGCTGCATAACCTTTTTCAGCTATTTCGTCCATTCTTTTACTCCTTATTTGTACTTCAACCCATCGGCCTTTTGGGCCCATTACAGTAGTATGCAAACTCTCGTAACCATTGGCTTTAGGTATACTTACCCAATCTCTTAATCTATCGGGGTTTGGAGTGTAAAAATCAGTAACTGTAGAATACACTTTCCAGCAATCGCTTTTTTCGTTTTCAAATTCATCATCTACAATTATTCTAATTGCAAAAAGATCAAATACTTCATCGAAAGCAACCCCTTGCTTTTTCATTTTATTTAAAATGCTATGAATACTTTTTGGCCTACCTTTTATTTCATAATTTAAACCTGTTTCGTCTAATGCTTTTTGAAGAGGTTCAATAAATTTTTTTATATATTTATTCCTATCCGCTTTTGTTTCTTGTAACTTTATTTTTACATAATTATAACTGTCAGGGTCTAAAAACTTGGTTGCTAAATCTTCAAATTCGGTCTTCATTGCGTATAAACCTAACCTATGTGCCAATGGGGCATATACATAAGCTGTTTCGCTGGCAATTTTTAGTTGGCTTTTAGGGCTCATGCTTTCCAAAGTGCGCATGTTATGCATTCTATCTGCAAGTTTTATTAAAATTACTCTTACATCTTCACTTAATGTTAAAAGCATTTTTTTAAAATTTTCCGCCTGCATCGATTTATCCTGCTGATCAAAAACGCCTGAAATTTTTGTTAATCCATCAATTATTTGAGCAACCTTTGGCCCAAATTTCATATTTATTAATTCTAAAGTAATGTCAGTATCTTCAACAGTATCGTGTAGTAAAGCACATATTATTGAGGTAGTTCCAAGACCAATTTCTTCGGCACATATTTGAGCAACAGCTATAGGATGAAGTATGTATGGCTCACCACTTTTTCGCCTCATACTTTTGTGTGCCTCTAAACTTATATTAAAAGCTTCTCTTATGTTTTCTCTATCTTTTTTTGTTAAGGAAACTTTGCATGAACGTAACAAATGCCTATAAGCCTTTACTATTATTTCATTTTCACTTTCTTGATTTATAACGATAGAATTAGACATTATTTTTCTTTAATTTAAAGGCAATTTAAGGGTTTTTAATGAAGTATATTTCTTTAAATTTATAACGTTTCATCTAATTATTTGTTTATTAGACAAAAGAAAAGGCTGTAACAAATATTTTGTTACAGCCTTTTTATAAAATTTGTTAAAAAAAATTATTCTTTTATCATTTTTTTAGTAATAATTCCTAATTCATTGCTAATCGTTAAGAAATAAATTCCACTGTTTAGTTCGTTTAAATTTAAATCAACAATATTTGTTTTGGTAACAATTGTTTCCATTACTTTACCAGTAATATCTGTAATAACAATAGTATTTATTTTACCTTTACTTATTTCAATAGTTACGTTTTCTTTTGTTGGATTTGGAAAAACTGATACATCGTTTTTAGTTAAAATGTTATTTACACCTACACCAGGAGTTTTAATATCATCAAACAAAAAAGTATTTAATAAATTTTCGGTTGTATCCATATAAGCAGTGCTGCTTTGGGTAGAACCTACACCTGGTGAAAATGGAACATGTGGTGCACCTTCAAACGTATGTAAAAACGATTTCATACCTAAAGTTTTTGCCATTGAATCAACTACAAAACTTCCGCTTAAGCGACCAATTTTAAGGCCAGCATAGCTAAAAAAATCTGATTTGTAAGGAACAGTTTCATCATTAGTACCATGCACGCTAAATATGGAAACATTTTTATTATTCTTCATCCAATTTACATCGCCTATAGCACCACATAAATTAATAACTCCTTTTACTCTCCAACTTTGTCCCGGAGTTCCACTCAACCCTTCAATACCTCCTCCAATTGATGCAGTATCCATCCTAGGATTGGCAGTTCCAACTTCAGCTTCTGTGTCTAAAAATGCTTCATGTAATCCTAATACTCCTCCAGCTGAAACTCCTCCTAAATAAACTTGACCAGTATTAAATTTATAGGTATTGGCATTTGCTCTTAAAAAACGAATAGCACCTCTACCATCTAAAGTTCCGCGCCACAATGCATTTGCAAATTGTGGTCCTGCTTGGCTTTGGTCAGCAAAAATTGCTTGCAAATCAACTCCTAAACGGTATTGAATTGAAACACAAACGTAACCACGTTTTGCAAATTCTGTAGCCAAATAAGTTACATCAGGTAAATACCTATTTCCTCCAACAAATGAACCCCCATGAGCAAACACCAATAAAGGTCTATTGGTAGCTGTATCTCCAACAGGTTGGAAAATATTCATTTTTAAATCTTGTGGAGAACCACTAAAGTTTTTTGCATTGCCATAAACTACACTATCTATGCTTACATTGGTAAAAATTTTGTCTTTATACCTTTGAGCAAATGCAGCTGAACTAATAGTTAAAATTGTAAATAAAGTAATAATTTTTTTCATTTTTTTTTTAATTTAAGGCAAGTTTAAATAAAAAAATTCTTTTTATAACAAATCATTTATTAATTTTTTTAAAAGTACTTTTCTAACATTCATCAACTCGTGTATGTTTCATTTATTATACTTATCTTAATTGATATATTTGCACAATGAATATTTTATTGATTGGTTCGGGTGGACGAGAACATGCATTTGCTTACAAATTAGCCCAAAGTAAGCTATGTGAAAATTTATTTATTATGCCTGGTAATGCTGGAACTACTGAGTTTGGACAAAATATAAAAATTAATCCAAACGATTTTGATGCAGTTGGTAAATTTTCTATTGAAAATAAAATTGATTTATTGATTGTTGGTCCAGAAGAGCCTTTGGTTTTAGGGTTGCGTAATTATTTTGAGGATAACGAGAATTTAAAAAATATACTATTTATAGGTCCTGATAGAATGGGCGCTACTATGGAGGCTAGCAAAGATTGGAGCAAAGCTTTTATGGTAAAAAATGATATTCCAACTGCAGCATATAAAACATTTGCAAGTAATAATTTAAATGAAGGCATTGAATATTTGAAAACTCAGAAAATGCCTATTGTACTTAAAGCCGATGGATTGGCAGCAGGAAAGGGCGTGTTAATTTGCCAAACATTGGAAGAAGCTACTAACGAGTTGCAACAAATGATTAACAATAAAAAGTTTGGCGCTGCTAGTGCAAAAGTAGTAATTGAAGAATTTTTAAGTGGAATTGAACTTTCTGTTTTTGTGTTAAGCGATGGAAATTCCTATAAAATATTACCAACGGCAAAAGATTATAAACGCATTGGTGAAGGCGAAATGGGATTAAACACCGGTGGAATGGGTGCTATTTCTCCTGTTACTTTTGCCGATGATGCTTTTATGCAAAAAGTAATTGCTCGCATTATTGAACCAACCATTATAGGCTTAAAAAACGAAAATATAAAATATGTTGGTTTTATTTTTATTGGTTTAATAAAAGTAGGTGAGGAGCCAGTAGTTATTGAGTATAATTGCCGAATGGGCGACCCAGAAACAGAAGCCGTTTTGCCAAGAATTGAATCTGATTTTGTGGAGTTGATGGTTGCAACTGCAAAAGGAAAATTACATGAAACAGAATTGAAAATTAGCACACAAAATACTGCAACAGTTATGTTGGTTTCAGCTGGTTATCCTGGTGATTATGAAAAAGGAAAAGTAATGTCAGGTTTTGAACAAGTAACTGATTCATTGTTATTTCATGCAGGAACTTCATTAAATTCAAATAACGAAATAGTTACCAATGGAGGAAGGGTTTTGGCTATTACTTCGTTTGGGAATTCTTTAAGCGAAGCAGTTTCAAATTCGATGAAAACAGCTGAAAATATTAGCTATGAAGGGAAGTATTATAGAACGGATATAGGTTTTGAGTTTTTGTAGTTAGTGTCTGCAAGAAAAATCCAATTTCTTCGAAAATACGATTGACAATTTTAGTTTAAAATTACAATAAGATAAAAACAAAAATATCAGTCATTGCGATCAAGGTATAGCGTGAGAAGCAATTTCATTTTAAAAAAATGTTTACTAATTATTTGAAGAAGGAATAAAACCACATAGAAACACAGAAAACATACCTTGCTAACTATGTTTTCTGTGTTTCTATGTGGTTCGTTTTTGTCCTAGTTTGATATCTTTTTCAATCATTTAGAAGATTGTTTTATGCCTCGCAATAACTAATAATTATTGGTTTTTATAACCAAGTCAAAATTAATTACTGTATAAATCACAAAAATATTAGACAATAAAAAGCATTTATTTGCACTAAATAAGTTTCAAGAAAATGATAAATAAAGAAGATATAATAAAAGCATTATCCACTGTTCAAGAACCCGATTTGCATAAAGATTTGGTAACTTTAAATATGGTTAAAGAGGTAGAAGTGGATGGTTTAAACGTAAGTTTTACCATTGTACTAACTACGCCTGCTTGTCCTTTAAAAGAAAAAATTGAAACCGATTGCAAAGAAGCCATTTATAAATTTGTAAACGATAAAGCCATTGTTACTGTTACCATGACAGCCAATGTAAGCAGTAATCGTGCAGAAAAACTAACGCTTCCCGGAGTTAAAAATATTATTGCGGTAGCAAGTGGAAAAGGCGGAGTTGGTAAATCAACTGTATCGAGTAATTTAGCCATTGCACTTGCAGCTACTGGAGCCAAAGTAGGCTTGCTCGATGCTGATATTTATGGTCCAAGTATACCTATGATGTTTGGCGAAATGGATAGCCAACCACAAATGCGCGATATCAATGGCAAGCAATTCATGATTCCAATTGAAAAATTTGGTATAAAATTGCTTTCTATTGGTTTTTTAATTAAGCCTGAACAAGCTGTAGTTTGGCGTGGGCCAATGGTTTCATCTGCCTTGCGTCAGTTTGTAAACGATTGCGATTGGGGCGAATTGGATTATTTAATTTTAGACTTACCACCAGGAACTGGCGATATTCATTTAACCATGCTACAAGTAGTTCCTTTAACTGGAATTGTAATGGTTACTACTCCGCAAGCCATAGCTTTAGCCGATGCCTACAAAGCAGCTACTATGTTTAGCATGACACCAGTTAAAGTACCCATTTTAGGTATAGTTGAAAATATGGCTTATTTTACACCAGAGGAATTGCCAGAAAATAAATACTATATTTTTGGAAAAGATGGAGGTGCTAAAATGGCTAGCGAGTTAAATGTTAGTTTATTGGGTCAAATTCCAATTTATATGAGCATGCGCGAAGGAGGAGATGCTGGTAAACCTGCTGCTTTAAACCAATCTAGTCCAGTATTCAAAGCATTTTCAAAAGTGGCACAAAATGTTGCACAATTGGTTTCAATTATTAATTCAACAGAAAAAGCAGTTAGTGCTGAATAATATTGAATAGATTATATTTGGAAAATACAAGAGTAAAAACTAAAAGATGAACGAATTGATGAGAGAAAAAGTAGAAATTGCCTTAAACAGCATGCGTCCGTTTTTACAAGCCGATGGTGGCGATGTAGAATTGGTTGATATTACTGACGATATGGAAGTTCAATTGCGTTTAACAGGAAATTGTAGCAGTTGTAATATTAGTCACATAACCATGAAAGCAGGAATAGAAAATGGAATTAAAAGTGCAATTCCTGAGATAAAAAGTGTAGTAGCGATTAGTTAAATAGTTTATTGTCAATGGACTATAGACCATAGTTTGTAGTAAGTAGACAATTAATTATGAAAAATTATTTAGAGTTTAAAAATTATATTGGAACTGTTGAGTTTAGTACAGACGTCAAAGTATTTTGGGGTAAAATTCACGGCATAAATGATTTAGTAACTTTTGAAGGAGCATCTGTAATAGAATTAGAAGCTGCTTTTAAAGATTCAGTAGAAGATTATTTTTTAACAATTTATGAAAATAATTTTTGAATTTATTGGTGCTTTCTTTCGTTTTTTATATGGAACTTTAATTAGAAAATTAGGTATATCCAAAAGCCCTTATTATTCTTTTTTCGAATATTTAAGTGGTTCTAAAAAAAAGAAAGATGACCATTGGGATAAAAACCAAGGAATAATTGCATCAATTAATGTAGTTGTTGGGGTTATTATTCTATTGATTATTCTATTTGGTTTAAATTATTTGCTTTATCGTAATTAAATTTCAAACATTTCCAATAGCTGACTACCTATCGTCCATCCATCTATCGTCCATCAACTATCAACTAATTCAGTTCACAAACAATTAACTTACAGAATATAAAATATTGTTTATTTTGCAAAGTTTTTATAAATAATGAGGTTAAAAATACTATTTCTATATATACTTTTTGTCGTAGTTACTTTTACGCATGCGCAAATATTGCCAACATTTGGTAATAGTCGTACAGGTGGAAGTGGCATGCAGTTTTTGAAAATTGCACCTGATGCTCGTTCCGCAGCTATGGGCGGTGCGGTGGTTGGTTTGGTAAATGATGCATCAGCCATGTACTGGAATCCAGCAGGAATTACAAGCATAGATACCGGAAAAGTAACTACTCAATTTTCGCATACGCGTTGGTTTGGAAACAGCCAAGTAAACTATGGTGCAGTAGCTTTTAAAGCAGGTAAATTAAGTTATGTAGGTGTAAATGTATTGAGTTTGGGTTTTAATGAAACCAAAGAAACTACCGAGTTTGAGCCTAATGGAACAGGCAGAAATGTATTAATGGGAAGCACTTCTATTGGGGTAACTTTTGCAAAAATATTAACCAATAATTTTAGTTTTGGTATTCAAACCAAATTTGCACAAGAGGTAATTGCAAATGTTTCGGTAAATAATATTCTTTTCGATTTAGGTTTAACTTATAATATTGGAATTAAAAATGCTCGTTTTGGAGTAACATTCACAAATTTTGGTGTCAATGTGGCTCCATCTGGCAATGTAACTATTCTAAATTTAAATGGCGAAATTCAAAAAAACGAATTTACATCCATTTCAGCTCCAGCTATTTTTAGGTTAGGTTTTGCAATAGACCCAATTAGCAATAAAACACATGTATTAACTACCGCAGCGCAGTTAAATCACCCAACCGATAATAACGAAACTGTGGGTTTAGGATTAGAATATAGTTGGAAAAAAATATTAATAGCCCGAAGTGGTTGGGAGTTTGGGTTAGATGAAGCAAATAATTTTCCTAGCCTAGGTTTCGGTGTTAAATTACCTACCAATTTTGGTAACTTTGGTATTGATTATGGTATAGTAAGCAAATCTAGAATAGGAAACATACACAGAATAGGTTTATTATTTACCATTAAATAAAAAAGCAAAATGAATTTTAAAAATATAAAAAAGTTAGTTTTATTCATTTCAATTATTGGTTTAGTTTCTTCGTGTTCAATATTTGGAAGTAAACAAAACGATACCGTTGACGATGTTTTAAAGCAAGGGCAAATAGATCCTACTTTAGTTCCAAATGCGGTTAGTTATGTTCCAATATTTCCTTTTTTCAAAGGTTTTCAAAATCCGGTTGATGTATATGTTGGTTTTGATGAAATGATTTATGTGGTAGACGATAAAGGTTTAAATGTGCTTGACCAAAAAGGAACTTTGGCTTACACCATATCTATTCCAGGTGCAACCGATGTAACCCAAGACAGGCGATTACATACTTATGTAGTTGGTAAAGTATTTAATAGTGCGGTAAATGCAACTGTAACTTGTGTGTATCATTTAGAAGGAACAGGACAAGGAAATTATAAATTTATTGATACTTTAATACATCCATTTTGTGACGAATCGCGCCAAAGTACTCAGTTTAGAGGAACGGCTGATGAAGAAGTTCAGTTTACAGGAATTGCCTGCTTAAGCGATAATACGCTTTATGTAACTCGCAAAGGTTCACGCAACCAAGGAAACACTTTTATAAGGCCAGACAATGCCATTTTAATTTTCAACCAAACTGGTGTTAATATTGGCAGTGCCTCAGGTTTAAATGCTACAGAATCGGGTTTGAAAACAGCAATTGATATTTCTGGTATTGCTACTTTTTCGGCTCCACCACAACGTTTACAGGGAATGAGTACTTCTAAAAACTTTTTAATTACTAGCAATAATCAAACAAATAATTTAGAATATAAGACACTTCAAATTACTGTTTACGATGATCCAGATTTAGGTCCACAATATACTGAAACAGCAAGCTTGCTTAATTTTGATATCAATAAAGCCAATAGTTTTTTATATCAACCCTATCGATTTAAAAAGCCACAAGATTGTTTTATAGCTCCCGATGCTACCAATTATTATTTTGTGGTAGATAGTGAAACAGATTCAGTTTACGTATTTACCAATCAAGGTTTTGAAGGTGTAAATCCACCAGCAAATTCTACCATAAAAAAACAAGTAAATGTATCGTTTGGAGGAAGAGCTGCCGATGGAAAACCACAAGACGGTCCATTTAATTTTAACGACCCTTGGGGAATTTGTTACAACCGCAAAATTATTTATGTAGCCGATAAAGGCAATAACCGCATTTGCAGGTATAAGTTAAATACTGATTTGGAATAAAAATAAATTCGGAGTTCGAAGTGACAAAAATGCGGAGTAGGATTGGTGTTAACTATTTTCTATTCAAGTCTATTTATGCAAAAGCAGCATTTTTGCCTGCAATAATATTATAATACTTTTAAATGTTGTCGAGGACGCTAACATTGGCTAAAATGTCAATCGTTGTAATAATTCTATATCCTCACGAAGGATTAATCCTAAATGTCTTGATAAATCAATTTTTTCTTTTGGAGTTACTTTAATTTGTTTCAAATAATCTAAAATATCAACAAGCACCTCTTCAGGAACATTATCAATAGCTTTGTTAATTTCAATTTTTAAATTAGTTGTTGTCATAATAAATTTTTTCTCAAATTTATTTATTTTTAAACATTTATAACATTGCGGCTTCCTCGCTTACAATTATATTTTTATACTTTTAATGTTTGCCAGGACTATAACATTGGGTAAATATCTGTTTACAAATACCAAAAATCTGGCTATTTCAATTCTCTTCGCTTTGGATTTTGTCTATTTGAAAAAAAAGAAATAATTTCTATTGTATTACCTTTTGTTCTATAATACAAAGTGTTATACTTTGCTACAACTACTCTTCTAACATCTTTTTTTACATCAGAACTTTGAAACAAATTAGGATTCATGGCTATTAGTTCAAGCGTTTCTTCAATTTTTATAGCAAGATGCTTTAATTCCTTTTCAGTCCAGTTTTTATTAAGATATGCTATCGTTGCTTCTAATTCTTTAATGGCATGGTCTGTCCATAGAACACTATAACCACTTTTCATAAAGTTTTCTTGCTTCTGAATGAACGATTAGTTTACCCTCTTCGGCATCTGCTATGCCCAAATCAATTGATTTTTTTTCTGATTCTGAAATTGAAAGCCACCAATCTTTACTTTCTTGTTTTCTTAATTCAGTAATTTTTTCTAAAATCGATATATCATTTAAACTTGAAACCCACTGTATCAATTCAAGTTTTTTATTTTGGATGTTTAAATCAACTTTCATTTTCTTTCCATTTACTTGTATCAAATATAATTATTTTTAATTATAGAATAACGCTTTTTCTTTTATCGGTTGCAACCTCCTCGCCTCAATTGTTTTTCTGTACTTTTAAATGTTGTCGAGGAGACTAGCATTGTCTAAAGAAGCATATTTCTTATTGGTGACGCTTCGCAAAAACACCAACAAGGGCGAAATGTTAGCAGCAGTAATTTTTTTCAGTCAATTTTGTTAACTTTAAAATTGAATGTCTTTTCGTTTCTAATGTCCTCGTTAATACCCTCCCAAAGTCCGTATTTAATGGTCATGTTGTCTATTTGAGTCTTTGTAATGTCATGAAAGTCAAAAACGATTAGATGTGTGTCTTCTGACGTGTTTAGGTTTACACTGTCCTTAATTAAGTTGTACAGTTTTATGTTTTTTTGTTGCAAGTCTTTTCCATAAATGCTGATTATAATATTATGTTCGCTTTGTATTTGAAGGTTAACTACTTTTTCTCCTTGTCCAATTTCATAGGTAACTCTCATGCTCAATATCATTTTGAAGTCTTTAACTGTAGGTGTCACTTTTAAAATAGCTAAAATATGATTTATACTGTCAGATGTATACTGAACAGATTTTACAAAGTCAATATTATATGTCGAGTTTTGTTGTGCCGAAGTGACTCTTGTTAACAAAATAAGTGTCACAAATGTAAGTCCGAATTGTATGTTTATTAATTGTCTCATAGTCTATTAATGCTGCAAACTCATAAATACACGCAAATTTTAAAACTTGCGTATTTTCTTTTATCACCCTCAAATATATTTTTCTTTTCAAATTATTAAGGTAAAATAAATAATACCATTTGGCTTTATTTATTATACCCTTTTTCCTTATCTTTCTTGTTGTTGTTGTTTTAGCGAAACGATATCAACAACATTTTTACAAACAAACAAATTGAAATGGTTAGTTTATATATATTGCAATATATAAATTGTGATTGAAAATACAGCTAAATACCTTAAAAAATGAAAAATTTAAAGAAAAAATTAACCCTTGTTTTTGGAGTAATCATGATTTTAGCAGGAGCAATGCATTTTATTAGTCCCACTGTGTACCTGCCTTTTTTTCCTAATCAATGGCCACAAAAAGCAATTATTTACGGAAGCGGAATTATAGAAATAGTAGTTGGTATTTGTGCTTTAATACCTCGTTATAGTAGGTATGGCACTTTAGGTATTTTTATTTTAATGCTTGCGTTTTTACCACTTCATATCATAGATGTTTTTAAAGAAAATCCTGTAGTAGGCAATAAGGTTATAGCATATATTCGTTTGCCGTTTCAGTTTGTATTGATTGCATGGGCTTGGTTTATATTTAAAAAGAAAAAGAGCAATTGATAATTGATAATTGACAATGGATAATTGACAATGGATAATTGACAATGGATAATTGATAATGGATAATTGACAATGGATAATTGACAACGGATAATGGATAATTGATAATTGACAATGGATAATTGAAAATTAGCAATTCAACAATAGGCAACGAGCAATTATCTAAAAGATCTATTGCCGTTATCCCGAAAGCTTTCGGGAATAGCCAACGGAAAATTAGCAATAAGCAATTCAACAATCTAACAATCTAACAATCTAACAATCTAACAATCTAACAATCTAACAATCTAACAATTCAACAATCTAACAATCTAACAATATAACAATTCAACAATCCAACAATCCAACAATCCAACCAAAAAACAATTGATTTTTATTTGGGTTATAAATACTTAAACGTAAACATATATATTCGCAAAAAAATTTAATAAAACATGAATTTTGAATTAACTGAAGAACATTTAAATGTACAACAAGCCGCTCGCGATTTTGCTCAAACTGAGTTATTACCGGGAGTTATTGAGCGCGATGAACACCAAAAGTTTCCAATGGAACAAGTTAAAAAGTTGGGTGAGCTTGGCTTTTTAGGTATGATGGTAGATCCAAAATATGGCGGAAGTGGCATGGATACTGTAAGTTATGTATTGGCTATGGAAGAATTTTCGAAAGTGGATGCATCGGCTTCGGTAGTGGTATCAGTTAATAATTCGTTGGTATGTTGGGGTTTAGAAACGTTTGCTAACGAAGAACAAAAGCAAAAATATTTAGTACCAATGGCTACTGGAAAATGCTGGGGGGCTTTTTTACTTTCAGAACCCGAAGCAGGAAGCGATGCAACTAGTCAGCAAACAACTGCTGAGGATAAAGGCGATTATTATTTATTAAATGGAACAAAAAATTGGATTACCAATGGCAATACTGCCGAGTATTATTTGGTAATAGCCCAAACACATGTAGAGAAAAAACATAAAGGCATCAATGCATTTATAGTCGAAAAAAATTGGCCAGGTGTAGTAGTCGGAAAAAAAGAAGATAAATTAGGAATTAGAGGTAGCGATACCCATTCTATTATGTTTACTGATGTAAAAATTCCTAAAGAAAATAGAATTGGTGAAGACGGTTTTGGTTTTAAATTTGCCATGAAAACTTTAGCAGGTGGCCGTATTGGTATTGCAGCACAAGCATTAGGAATTGCAAGTGGTGCTTATGAGTTGGCTTTGGCTTACTCAAAACAACGCAAGGCATTTGGTACAGAAATTATGAACCACCAAGCCATCCAATTTAAATTAGCCGACATGGCAACCAATATTGAAGCAGCTCGTTTACTTTGCTTAAAAGCTGCTTATTTAAAAGATACACATGGCGATTATGCTTTGGTTAGCTCAATGGCTAAATTATATGCCTCGCAAGTAGCTATGGAAACTACAATAGAAGCTGTTCAAATTCATGGTGGTTATGGTTTTGTAAAAGAATACCATGTAGAGCGTTTAATGCGCGATGCCAAAATTACTCAAATATATGAAGGAACAAGTGAGGTTCAAAAAATTGTAATTTCGAGAGAGATTTTAAAATAAAAGGTAAAAAATATTTTTAAAACCTTAGCTAATCATGCTGAGGTTTTTTTTTGAATGATTGCTAATTATTTTTTAATCAATTCAATTTTAATTTATTGCCATCAATTAAATTGTTAAAATAAATTGCAAAGCAACTAATTGGTATTTTTAATTTACTATTTGAAATAATCAATCAAAGATTATATTTGCCTACAACAATATATTTATTTAATAAAATATTAAAACTAAAATTTATAAATGAAACACTTTAACTTATTTAAGAAATCATTATTTGCAGTTATTACAAGTGCAGTATTTTTTACGGTACATGCTCAAACTGCCCGTTTTCAATTAATTCATAATGCATCAGATCCTATTTTAGATACTGTAGATATTTATATAGATGGTAATAAATTTGATAATGTAAATTTTAAACAAGCTACTCCAATTTTAAATGCGAGTTCAGCAACTGTTAGAATAAATATTAACCACCATACAAGTACTGATAGTAGCGATCAAGTTTTAGCACGTTTAAATAGAAACGTAGCCGCAAACTCAAATACAGTAATGATGGTTGTTGGAGTTGCAAACCCAAGTTCATTTGCAACAAATCCAAATGGGTTTTCAACTGGAGTGCAATTAATAGCTAAAACAGTTACTGCTTGGGCTGCTGGAAACAATAGAGTTCAAGTAAATATTTTTCATGGTGTAACCGATGCACCTGGAGTAGATATTATTAGTAAGCCTGATGCTCTTTCGGGAGCAATGCCAACTAATTTACGTTACGCCCAATCAAATGGCGGTACGCAAGCCTTATTTTTAGGAAATGTACCCACTTACTTAGAAATGAGATTAACAGGAACACGTTCGGTAATTAAAGCGTATGGTGTCGATTTAACTTCACTAAATCAAAAATTTGTTACGGTATTTGCAGCAGGGTTTTTAAATCCAAGTGCCAACCAAAATGGAAATGAATTTGGATTATATGCAGTTGATACAAATGGTAATGTAGCTAAATTAAACGAAGCTACACGTATTCAGTTAATTCACAACGCACCCGATGCAGCGTTAAATAGGGTGGATGTATATTTTAACAATATAAAAGCAATTTCTGGTTTAGCATTTAGAAGTGCTACACCATTTGTAACTATTAAAGCTGAAAATACTTTGGTAAGGGTTTCAAATGCAGGGTTAAACGATACTTTAATGATGATTCCAAACATACCTTTTGAATCTGGAAAATCATATATTGCTATGGCTTTAGGACTAAAAGATACTACTAATTTTGCTGCAAATCCTAACGGAATAAATCGAATGTTTAACATTGAAGGATACGATAGTATGCCCGAAGGTTCGTTAGTAAACAATGCATTTCAATATATTGTTGCCAATGGAAGTCCTGATGCACCGGCTTTATCTTTTAATAGAGTTTCTAATCAAACTACTGTTTTATCTGGTTTAAATTATAGTGATTTTTCTAGTTTAAGAACAGATAATAGTAACTACATTTTTACAATTAGTAATAGCGATAAATCAGTATTTAATGGTTCATATTTAATGAATGCAACTAGCTGGTTAAATCAATCGGGTATGATTTTTACATCGGGTTTTTACAATACAACAGGCAATCCAACCAATGCAGCTACATTTAAATTGATGTTGGCTTTAAATAATGGTACAGTAATAGAATTACCTCGTTTAAAAAATAAATTACAAATAATTCATAACTCGCCTGATACTTTAATTCGTAAAGTTGATTTATACGCAAATGGAATTAAAATAGTAAACGATTTAGGTTTTAGAAACACTACATTAGGTGGATCGACAGATGCATATGTTCCAGTTAGGATTAATTTAACAAAAGGCGATGCAACAGATACTACAAATGCATTATGGTCAGTAAGTTTATTACCAGACTCTAACTTTAACGTAGCCATTGCTTATGGTTTTACAGGTCCTGCATATAGACCAAATCCTGATGGAATTTCATCAAACTTTGGAGTAAAATTAATAACTCCAGCTAAAGAGTTATCATCATTTGCATCTCCGGCTAATGAAGTAACATTTTTTCATGGTTGCAATAATTTAGGAAAGTTAAATATTCAAGGTTTTCAAGAAGCAGTTTTTGTTGCTAAAGCAACCCCTTATGCCGAAACATACAAATACAGTCCGGTTAAAGGCAATGCCGGAGCAACATATATTATTGATAAAGGCGATGCTTCAGGTAGAGGTTTATTTTCGTCAGCAGTTAATTTAGTTGGTCGCACAGGTTTGGCAGGCGTTATGTATGCTTCGGGTATTAGTTTAGATACTTCTAGAAAAACTCAAGTTTTTTTAGACAGATTCAAAAAGGACAGTATAGTTATATCAATTAATAACGTAGCTGATAACAACTTATACTTATTAGATAAAAATTTACTGTTAGGTTTTTATATAGCTTGGAGTAATGGTGAAGTTGATTCGTTTGAAACATTATTAAGCAGAACAAGCATTAATAATATTAATAAAACTAATTACAATTTAAATTTGTATCCAAATCCGGCAACTGATAAAGTTAACATGGTTTTAAATGCAAACCAAGTTCAAGATGCTACAATTAGTTTACATGCTATTAATGGAGCATTATTAAAAACCATAACTAGTCAATTATTTTTAGGTTCAAACGAAATTGAAATTTCAATAGCTGAATTGCCTAAAGGAATCTATTTTATTCAAGTTTCAACAAGTGATGGAACTATTACAAAAAAATTAATAATTGAATAAATAATTTTTTTTAAAAATTGTTATAAAAAAGACTACCATAATGATGGTGGTCTTTTTTTTTGAAAAAATAATTCAAAACTAAATTTGTTGTTAGAGTATGATTTCCAATACATTAAATTTTATTTCAATTCATTTAGTTAACTATTCAATTGCATTAAATTAATATTCAGAACAAAATTTGGTAACATTGCATTGGTTTATTTGACATACAAAATTTACAAAAAAATGAATAAACCAATTAACAAATTTTTATGTGCCCTGCTTCTAATAACAGTAGGTTCACAAATTAAAGCGCAAATCAATGCGCAACTCCTAGGAAGATATTCTATAGGAACTTACAATGCTGATGGAGGCGTAGCTGAAATTTCGGCTTACGACCCAAGTTCTAAAAGGATGTTTGTTACAAACGGTCCTGACAATTCTTTAAGAATTGTTAATTTAACTAATCCTGCTAGTCCAGTTCAAATTAGTTCTATTTCAATGGCTCCTTATGGAAGTGACATTACTTCGGTTGCTTGCAACAAAAAAGGAATTATTGCTGCTGCCATTTTAGATTCGAATGGAAAAACAAATGCAAGTAGCATTGTATTTTTCGACATCAATGGAAACTTTATTAGTAAAGTAAAAGTTGGTGCTAATGCCGACAATGTGGTTTTCACTCCAAATGGAAACAAAGTTTTGGTTGCTAACGAAGGTGAGCCAAACAATGGTTACACCATCGATCCAGAAGGTTCAGTTTCAATTATTGATGTTTCTGGTGGATTTGCAGGTTTAACACAATCAAATGTTCAAACAGCTGGTTTTACTGCTTTCAACGCTCCTACCGTTATTGACTCAAAAATAAAAATTACAGGTAAAATTCAAGCCAGTGGAGTTTTTTCAAGAAACTCAACCGTTGCTGAAGATTTAGAACCTGAATACATTACTGTTTCTGACGATAATACCACTGCTTGGGTTACTTGTCAAGAAAACAACGCGATAGCTGTAGTTAATATAAATACTGCAACCGTTACTTCTTTATTACCATTAGGTTTTAAAAATCATAATTTAACTGGAAATGGTTTAGATCCATCTGATAGAAGTTTAAATAATACTACTGCACAAGCTGCTATAGCTAATTGGCCTGTATTTGGAATGTATCAACCTGATGCAATTTCAAGCTACAAAGTAGGAACCCAAACTTTTTTAGTAACTGCTAATGAAGGTGATGCAAGAGCTGATTGGGGAACTGCAAACAATGAAGAAGTTAGAGCTGGACATGCTTCTTATGTATTAGATACTATAAAATTTGGAGGAGTTTCCAATGTAACTGCTTTAAAAGCTAATGGTGGATTAGGTAGATTAAATGTTACTAACCGTTTTGGTGATTTTGACAATGACGGTAAATTTGATAGTATTTTCACTTATGGAGCACGCTCATTTTCTATTTGGAATGGTTCAACAGGTGCTTTAGTATGGGATAGCAAAGACGATTTTGAACAAAGAACTTTGGCTATGTTCCCTAGTAACTTTAATGCAGGTCATAATACCAATAGTTTAGATGATAGAAGTGATAACAAAGGTCCTGAACCAGAATCGGTAACTGTTGGTAAAATATTAGACAGTACTTATGCATTTGTAGGTTTAGAAAGAATTGGCGGTATTATGATTTATAATATCACTAATCCTAATAGCCCATATTTTGTACAATATATCAATACACGTAATTTTTCTCAAACACCTGGTTTAAATTCAGGTGGTGATTTAGGTCCAGAAGGAATTATTTTTGTTCCTAGAAATGAAAGTCCAAATGGTAAAGATTTAATTTTATTATCTAACGAAGTAAGTGGAACAGTAGCTGTATTTCAAGTAAATTCTCGCAGTGCATTCCAAATGCAAGTATTACATGCTTCAGATATGGAAAGCGGTATTGATGCACCAATAGATGCACCAAACTTTGCTGCTGTATTAGATACTTTAGAGGGTACTTACCCTAATACTGTAAAGTTAGCTTCTGGTGATTGTTATATTCCTAGTCCGTTTTTAAGTGCTGGTGAAGATGCAAGTATGCAAACTCCTTTACGTAATACTGTTAGCAGCTATTATTCAGGAACTTCAGCTGTAAGACCAGCAATTGGTAGAACAGATATTGCTATGATGAATATTATGGGTTTCCAAGGTTCAGCTTTTGGTAACCACGAATTTGATTTAGGAACACCTGAAGTAAATAGTATTATCGGTGTAGATATTAGAAGCAACGGTGCTGATAAGCGTTGGATTGGTGCTCAATTCCCTTATTTAAGTGCTAATTTAAATTTTGCAAACGATATTAATTTAAGTTACTTAACCACTACTCAACGTTTATCAGTTGATAGTTTTAAAACTTCACCAACTATTACAGCTAATAGCCAAAAGAAAGGTATTGCTCCTTCAGCTATTATTGAAATGAATGGCGAAAAAGTAGGTTTAGTAGGTGCTACTACTCAAGTATTAGCTGCTATTTCATCTCCAGGTGCTACCACAGTTTTAAGTGGTGGAAGCGATAATATGCCTGCATTAGCTGCAGTATTACAACCTGTTATTGACTCTTTAAGAGCAAGTGGAATCAACAAAATTATTGTAATGAGTCACTTACAACAATTGGCTAACGAAAAAGCATTGGCTCCATTGTTAAAAGGTGTTGATATAATCATTGCTGGTGGTTCACATTCATTATGTGCTGACGGTAACGACAGAATTAGAGTTGGAACAACTAAAGTGGATAAATACCCCATATTAACAGTAAACAACGATAACGAGCCAGTTGCTATTTTAAATACTACTGCTGAGTGGAAATATGTTGGTCGTTTTGTGTGTGATTTTGATTCGAATGGTGTTTTAATTACAAACTTGCTAGATTCAAACATCAACGGTGCTTATGCAGCTGATACAGCTATGGTTACTGCTTTATATGGTACTTATGCTGCTGGTTTTACTACTGGAAGTAAAGGTGCAAATGTTAGAACTTTAACAACTGCTATTGCTACAGTTATTAATAACAAAGACGGTAATAAATTTGGAAAAGCAAGCGTGTTTTTAGAAGGTAGAAGAAATTTTGTAAGAACAGAAGAAACTAACTTTGGTAACTTATCATCTGATGCTAATTTATGGTACGCTCGTCAATACGATAACCAAGTAAAAGTTTCTATTAAAAATGGTGGTGGAATTCGTTCTGCAATTGGAAATGTGAATGCTGTTGGAACAACTACTTTATTAGAAAAAACTTTGGCTAACCCAAGTGCAAGTAAATTAAGTGGCGATATTTCTCAATTAGATATTGAAAACTCATTACGTTTTAACAATGGTTTAGTAATTGGAAGAGTAAATACTGCTGGTTTAAAAAGAATTCTAGAACATGGAATTTCAGCTACCAAACCTGGTGCTACTCCTGGTCAATTCCCTCAAGTTGGTGGTGTGGCATTTAGCTACGATACTACTAAAGTTGCTGGAAGCAAAATTCAATCTTTGGTTATAATTGATTCATTAGGAAATATTCAAGATACACTAGTAAGAAATGGTTTATTACATGGTGATACTACTAGAACAATCAAATTTGTTACTTTAGACTTTTTATACACCGGTGGCGATAGCTATCCTTTCTTAGCAAACTCTAATTTACGTGTAAACTTAGATACAGCAATTAAAACAACTGGTGTAGCAACTTTTACTACTACAGGTAAAGAGCAAGATGCATTTGCCGAATACATGGCAGCATCTTATACTTCTAATCCTTATAGTTTAAGAGATACATCTATTTTTGGAGATAAAAGAATTCAGTTATTAAATGCAAGAATAGATAGGATTTTCAATATGGGAGCTGGTATAAGTAGTTCACAAACACCTTATTTAACTACAAACAGAAGCGATGTAAGCTTTACATCTATTCTAACTGTTGGTGACGGTGTAGGAACATACAAAATGGCTGGTATTCCTGATGGTTTAGGAGCATTTGATAATAATAATGGTACATTTACTTTATTAATGAACCATGAAATAAACAGTACTTTAGGTGTAGCAAGAGCTCATGGTGGAAAAGGTGCTTTTGTTTCTAAATGGGTAATTAAT
Source organism: Bacteroidota bacterium (assembly GCA_037141455.1). Classification (GTDB taxonomy): domain Bacteria; phylum Bacteroidota; class Bacteroidia; order UKL13-3; family UKL13-3; genus JAAFJM01. The sequence continues at coordinate 2,709 of JBAXCN010000017.1, read as the reverse complement.
AAATCTGATTTATCTGTAGTTAGTGGATCAGATTTAATGAGAACAGCAAAACTTTGGAATAAAGCAACTAATTCATATGTTTCTTATAATTCCGATACTATAATAAACAGATTTAGCCGTTTTTGTTCTGCTGATTTACCTCCTGTTAGTTCTTTCTTAAATGGAACAACTGGAACTGCAGAGCGTATTTTCTTAAATGGTGAGGAAAATGGAACAGAAGGTAGAGCAATGGCTCATATTGCAACTGGACCAAATGCTGGAACAAGTTACGAATTACCTTATTTAGGTAAATACTCGTGGGAAAATGCAGTAGCTAGCCCTACTAAAGGAGCTAAAACTATTGTAGCTGGTATGGATGATGGAACAGGAGGACAAGTTTATTTCTATATTGGAACTAAAACTAAAACTGGAACTGAAATAGACAGAGCTGGATTAAATAACGGAAAAGTATTTGGTGTAAAAGTAACTGGTGTAAAAACAGAATCTAATACAAGTATTCCTGCTGCTAACTCTCCATTTACTTTACACGATTTAGGAATAGTTCGCGATTCAACTGGAGCAAGCCTAGAAAGCCGCAGTCAAACTGATTCGGTAACTACTTTCTTCCGTCCTGAAGATGGTGCTTGGGATCCAAGAAAACCAACAGATTTCTATTTTTTAACTACTAATTCATTTGCTAATCCAAGTCGTTTATGGAAATTGGCTTTCAAATCGATTGCTAACCCTGAGCAAGGTGGAACCATTACTGCGGTATTAGATGGAACTGAAGGTGCTAAAATGATGGATAATATGGCTATTGATAGCTTTGGAAATATTTTTATTCAAGAAGATGTTGGAAACAATGCACACATTGGTAAAACTTGGGTTTATAATATTGAAAACGATAGATTAGTAGAAATAGCTCAACATGATACTAGCCGTTTCTTAACTGGTGCTTCTAGATTTTTAACTCAAGATGAAGAAGCTTCTGGAATCATTGATATGAAAAACATTTTAGGAAAAGGTAAATTCTTATTGGTTGATCAAGCGCATTACTCAACTGATACTGAATTAGTAGAAGGTGGACAATTATTAGCCATGACAGTAACTGACTTATCTTTATCTAATGTTGCAATTGTTCAAGATTCAATAGAAATAGGAGTAATAGATTCAAATAGTTTAGTAAATGTAACTGCTTCGTTAGTTCCAAATGCTGATACTTACAAATGGACAGTTCCAACAGGAGTTGTTATTGTTTCAGGACAAGGTACTCGTAACTTAGTAGTTAGGTTTACTAACCCAGTTAAATTTGCTAGCCCTGTAACTAAGCCAGCTAACATTTTATGCCAAGCTATGATATTGTTATCAGGAGTAAAATCAAATGTTGACACAGTTAAAATAACTAAAACTAAACCTGCTTTTGCTATCAATTCTATAATTGGTAATGCTAACAGAAGTTTAACTAAAGGAGCTTGGACATCTACAACTACTGCTGGTTCAACTGGTAATATAGTAAATGTGGTAAGTACTGCTGGCTTAAAAGCTGGTTATTTAGTTAAATTAACTGCTGGTACTGGTAATATTGGTTCAAACAATGTAGTTGATTCAGTTATTAGTGCAACTCAATTCCGTTTAAAAAACAATATGACTGTTGATGCATCTGCAAGTGCTACATTAAAAACATTTATTGTACCTCAAAATACATTTACAGCTTATACTTCGGCTGCTGGTGCTACTAACTTATTAACTTTAGTAACAGTTACTTCTACTACAGGTTTAGCTGAAGGTATGTTATTAAGCAAAACTGCCGGAACTGGAACTTTAAAAGCTGGTACCGTTGTTTCAAAAATTATTGATGCTACTCGTTTTGTTATATCATTAGCGCCTACAGTTGATTTAAGCAACAGCGCAGTTTTAGTTGGAACACCAGTTTTAACTAATATTTGCCCAATTGCGGTTTCAAATGGTTTAAGTTCAGAGGTTGATTATTCAGTAATTGCTACTCCAGTAAATAACATTGGATACAAGTTTTCAGTAACTAAAGGTGCAAGAATTTCTAGAATTGGAGATTCAACTATTGTTGGATACGATACTGCTACTACTACTGCTTTATTAACAGTAAACACAAGAGCTAATTCAATTGGTGTTGTATTTGATTCGTCATTTGTTTCAGGAACTGTTAGTGCACAGCCATATAACAATGCTGGAACTGCTTTAGCTTTCAAAGTATCAGTTAAAAATATAAAAGCAGCTATTTATAAAGTAACAAGTACTGCTCCTGCTATTAAAAACACCATTGTACGTTATAAAGCAAACGTTACTAACGGTAGCGATGTAACTAGTTATAAATGGACATTACCTTTAAATTCAACTGCATTATCTGGTTCAATTTTAGGACAAGTTGTTACAACTACTACTGATACTTTATCAATTAGATTTGATAGTACAGGAAGAACTACTTTCTTTACAGCTGGTTCGTTAAAAGTAGAACCAATAAACAATTGTGGAACAGGAACTGCTAAATCATTTGTTTTAAATGGAACTACTACTTTAACTAAATTTGAACAAGGATTTGAATTAGAAGAAGTAATAGAAAACAGTGAATTAACAACTGCTACTAAAGTAAATGTTTATCCAAACCCTAACCAAGGTAACTTTACAGTTTCAATAACTTCAAACGAAAAAGTAGCTCCTGCTTATATAACAATCATTAACATGATGGGACAAGTT
>JBAXCN010000016.1:0-44922 GCA_037141455.1 Bacteroidota bacterium | reverse complement strand
ATTCAAAATCCAACATTCAAAATCCAACATTCAAAATCCAACATTCAAAATCCAAAATTTATTATAAATTTGCCCATAATGATTAAAGCAGAAAATATTTGCAAAAGTTATAGCCAATTGCAAGTGCTTAAAGGCATAAACTTAAATATAAATAAAGGCGAAATAGTGGCAATAGTTGGTCCAAGTGGGGCGGGCAAAACTACTTTATTACAAATATTAGGTACTTTAGATAAAGCAGAAACGGGCACTTTACTAATTAATGATCAATTGGTAAATAAATTAAACGACAAAAAATTGTCGGACTTTAGAAATAAAAATATTGGTTTTATATTTCAGTTTCATCAGTTACTGCCCGAGTTTACAGCTTTGGAAAATGTTATGATTCCCGCTTGGATTGCCAAAACCAATGAAACAGAAGCCAATAAAAAAGCATTGGAATTATTTGAATATTTAGGCATAAAAGATAGAATTACCCATAAACCTAGTGAATTAAGTGGAGGAGAGCAACAACGAGTGGCTGTGGCTAGGGCAATTATAAATAATCCGGCAGTGCTTTTAGCCGATGAACCAAGTGGAAACTTAGATTCAGCAAGTGCACAATCGTTACACGATTTATTTTTTGATTTAAGAGATAAATTCAATCAAACCATTGTAATTGTTACCCATAACGAAGAATTAGCTAACCGTTGCGATAGAAAATTAACCATGAAAGATGGATTAATTATTTAATATTTAAATGCAACAAAAACCAATTACACCTCAGCATATTTTACAACAATATTGGGGCTATAATCAATTTAGGCCACTGCAAACCGAAATTATACAATCGGTTTTAGATGGAAAAGATACGCTTGCATTGTTGCCAACTGGTGGTGGTAAATCATTGTGTTTTCAAGTACCTGCCATGCTTAAAGAAGGTTTTTGTTTGGTGGTTTCTCCATTAATAGCATTAATGAAAGACCAAGTAGAAAACTTGGAAAAACGAAATATTAAGGCAAAAGCCATTTACAGTGGTTTAAATTACAAAGAAATAAATTTAATACTCGACAATGCTTGTTTCGACAGTGATTTAAAGTTTTTGTATGTATCGCCTGAAAGGTTGAATACCAGTTTGTTTTTAGATAAATTACCTGCTTTACCTATTAATTTAATAGCTATTGACGAAGCACATTGCATAAGCCAATGGGGTCACGATTTTAGACCAGAATACAGACAAATTGCAGCGCTAAGAGAACATTTACCCAACACAAATATTGTGGCATTAACAGCATCGGCTACTAAAAAAGTGGTTGCTGATATTGTAACACAATTGAACTTTAACGAAAAAAATATTTTCGCAAAAAGCTTTGAACGAAAAAATTTACAATACATAGTTAGGCAAACTGAAAATAAACCAGAAAAGCTTTTATCAATAATAAGTAATAGCAATGGAAGCGGATTAATTTATGTAAGAAACCGAAAACAAACTGAAGAAATAAGTAAATTTTTACTGTTAAATAATATTAGTGCCGATTTTTACCATGCGGGATTAAAAGGAGAAACAAGGAATTTAAAACAAAACGCTTGGATTGAAAATAAAGTAAGAATAATGGTTTGCACCAATGCATTTGGCATGGGCATAGATAAACCTGATTGTAGGTTGGTAGTTCATTACGAAATGCCCGATTGTTTGGAGGCATATTACCAAGAAGCGGGTAGGGCAGGCCGCGATGAAAAACCTGCTTTTTGTGTATTGCTTCACGATGCAAGTGATGACATAAATGCTAAGAAAAAAATTGGTGTAAATTATCCTGATATAAATGAAATTAGCTTAACCTATCAAGCCATTTGTGATTACTTGCAAGTACCAGTAAACGCAAAGCCCGAACGTAGTTTCGATTTTGATATTATTTCATTTGTAAAACGCTATAATTTTAATGCTTTTAAAACTTTAAGTTGTTTAAAAATATTAGAACAAAGTAATTTAATTGTGCTTTCAGAAGCATTTTATGAACCATCGAAAATTAAAATTATTTGTAGTCGCGAAACATTGTATAAGTTTCAGGTAGAAAATGAAAAATTAGATGCATTTATTAAATTTTTATTGCGAAGTTATGGTGGATTGTTCGACAATTATGTAAGATTAAATGAACTGGAGTTAGCCAATAGAATAAAATTGCCTGTAGCAAGTATTTATAAGTATTTGGAAAGGTTACATACTTTAGAAATTATAGATTATATAAAGAATAAAGAGCTATCGCAACTTACTTTTACTGTAGAAAGGCAGGATATAAAATATTTGGCTTTAAACAAAAAATACTTAGTAGACAGAAAGCAAACATATGTAGAAAAAATACAGGCGATGATGGTTTTTGCGAACCCATCATCCATTTGTAGAAGCAGGCAAATACTCGAATATTTTAACGATTTTTCGGCAGACGATTGTGCTTATTGCGATGTGTGTATTGATAAGAAAAAAATATTGAGTGAGCAAAACTTATCGAATGTTATGAAAAAGGAAATAATAGCTATTGTTACAAAAGCGCCAATTTCGGCCATTGAATTGTTTGAACAATTAAACAAATACGATTTGCAAAAATTTACAATTGTATTAAGACTTTTACTAGATAATAATATATTGCATTACAATAATAATTACCAACTAATTTGCAATTAAAAAATAAAATAATATTTACAGTAACCAACGATTTAAACTTTGACCAACGGATGCAACGCATTTGTTCAACACTATCGAATGCGGGTTATGAAGTAGAATTAGTAGGAAGAATATTACCTACTTCAATTGAGTTAAATACATCTTTAAATTTTAAACAAACCAGAATAAAATGCATTTTTAATAAAGGTAAATTATTTTATTTAGAATATAATATTAGATTAATTTTTTATTTATTAAATCAAAAGTTTAATACTATTTGCTCTATTGATTTAGATACTTTACTAGCTGGAGGAATAGTTTCAAAAATATTAAATATTAATTTGTTTTTTGATGCACACGAACATTTTACCGAAGTGCCTGAAGTTACCAATAGAAAATTCACCAAATATGTTTGGAGCAAAATAGCGAAAATATTTATTCCAAAAGCAAAATTGTGCTACACAGTTGGTCCTGCTTTGGCGCAGATATTTGAAGAGTTGTATAACAATAAGTTTGAAGTAATTTTAAATGTTCCAATTAAAAACGAACCTGATTCAAATAATGATATTTCAAGTTACAACATAAATAAGCCTTATATTTTATACCAAGGTGCATTGAATAAAAGTAGGGGATTAGAACAAAGCATATTGGCAATGCAACAAGTAGAAAATACTTTGCTGGTAATTGCTGGTGAGGGCGATTTAAGTTTGGAGTTGAGAGATTTAGTAATAAAAAATAACCTTGAAAATAAAGTAATGTTTTTAGGATTTATAAAACCAACTGAGTTAAAAAAATTGACTGCAAATGCTAAAATTGGATTAAATTTATTGGAACACAATGGCGAAAGTTATTATTATTCGTTGGCCAATAAATTTTTTGATTATTTGCAAGCTGGTGTGCCTTGTTTGTGCGCAAATTTTCCTGAATACATTGCAATTAATGATCAATTTAATTGCTGTAAGTTAATTAACTGTGAGGTTGATACAATTGCAAAAGAAATAAGCTATTTGTTGAACAATGAAGCAGTTTATAGTTTATTATCAAAAAATGCGTTAGAAGCTAGTGAAAACTACAATTGGAGTGTAGAAAAAGATAAATTATTGAAAATGTATGAAAAATTTAATTAGTTAATTGCAATAAGTAAGAAGTTTATAACTTTATTTGAAGTTATTTATAAATTAACATTAAATAGCCTTTGATTTTTAAGTTAAAAACATATTTTTGACAAAGTTAATACTATCTCAATCAGCAACTTGAAAGTCCATATAATTTCGTTCGATATTCCATCTCCACCTACTTACGGTGGCGTTATTGATGTATATTATAAAATAAAAAGTTTGTACCAAATTGGCTATCATATTACACTTCATTGTTATGAATATAATGATAGAAAAGTATCTGACGAGTTGAAGTCTTTTTGTAAAGAAATACATATTTATAAAAGAAATAATTTCTTGCCAAATCCAATTGATTTTTATAAGCCGATGATTGTTTTTACTAGAAACCACAATCAGCTTTTAAAAAGATTATTATTAGATGAATCGCCTATTTTATTTGAGGGTTTGCATACTACTTATTTTTTAAATAATAAAAAATTAAAGAATAGAATTAAAATAGTAAGAATGCACAATATTGAGCATGATTACTATAAAGAATTGGCTAAAAACGAAGTTAATTTTTTTAAAAAAACGTACTATTTTGTTGAGGCATTATTATTAAAAAGGTACGAAAGGGTATTAGAAAATGCCAATGCAATTTTAGCAATTTCATTAAACGATACACAGAAACTTTTAAAAAGTTACAAGAATGTTTTTCATATAAATGCTTTTCATGGTTTTGAAACAGAAAAAAATACCATTAGCAAATATTACGCCCTTTACCACGGAAAATTAAACGTAAATGAAAACGAAATAGCAGCCAAGTTTTTAATAAATAACGTTTTTTCTAAAATAGATTTTCCTTTTTTAATTGCAGGCAATAATCCTTCAATGGTATTAAGAAAATTAGCTAAAAAACACAAACATACCCGAATAATAAAAAATCCCTCTATAAAACAAATGTCTGATTTGGTTCATGAAGCGCATTTAAATATACTACCTACTTTTCAAGCTACAGGAATAAAGTTAAAGCTATTACACGTTTTGTATCACGGAAAATTTGTAATTGTAAACAAACAAATGATTGAAAATACTGGCTTAGAATCGTTGGTTATTATAGCCAATACTCCTGAACAAATTTTAGAAAAAATAGAAATTTATAAAAATAAAACATTTGAAATAAGCGAAATTGAGAAAAGAAAAAATATATTAGCAAAGTATTTTAATAATGAGGAAAATGCCCATAAAATACATGCTATTATTACTGACTTAAAATAATTTAATTAAAATGCTTTTTGTTTATCCGTTTTTTTTGTTTGCAATTAGTGCAATCCTTATACCTATTCTTATTCATCTTTTTCAACTTCGCAGGTATAAAAAAATTATTTTTAGTGATATTCGTTTTTTAAAACAAATAACAGAACAAAACCAAAAGCAAAGAAATATAAAAGAATGGATAATATTAGCTGCAAGGTGTTTAGCTATTATTTGTTTGGTGTTTGCATTTGCAAAACCTTTTATTCCTTTAAGCAATACTACTTTATCAAAAGCCGATAAAGCCATAAGTATTTTTATTGACAATAGCTTTAGTATGAGCCAGCAAAACAAAGAAGGTGAATTGCTTGAAGTTGCTAAAAATAAAGCAAAAGAAATTATTTCATTTTATAACGACAATGATATTTTTCAAATATTAACCAATGATTTTGAAGGAAAACACCAGCGTTTTATTGATAAAAAAGATTTTTTATTATATTTAGATGAAATAAAGTTAAGTAATCAATCAAAATCGTTCGAAAAAATATTAGCGCGCCAAAATCAGCTTTTTACCAGCTCGTTTAATAGTAATAAAATTGCATATTATATAAGCGATTTACAAGAAAGTCAGTTTAAAAATATTGAGCAAAACGATTCGAATTTGATTTTTAATTTTGTTCCAATTTTACCCAATCAAAATTCAAATGTAAGCATTGATTCTGCTTGGATAGATCAACCATTGATATTGCCCAATACGCCAGTTTTATTAAAAGTAAAAGTTAATAATTTTGGTAAAAATGAAATTACAGATATTCCCTTAACTTTTAAAATAGATGGGGTGCAAAAAGGAATTGCAAACATTACTTGCGGAGCAAATAGCAGTGCCGAAGTTCAAATACAATTTACTCTGAACGATATTGATTACCACGCTGCCGAATTAAGTATATTAGATAATCCTGTTGTGTTTGATGATAAACTACATTTGACTTTAAAAGCTTACGGTAATCAACAATTAATAGCCATTAATCCAAACAAAAATATACAAGATGTATACGCAATTGATGAAAACTATAAATTGGTTTCATTTAATTCAAATGCTATCGATTTTAGTGCTTTTAATAATGCTTCGTGTATTATAATAAATGAGTTAAATAATTATACAAGTGGATTGCAAAGTGAATTGCAAAAGTATTTAAGTAATGGAGGAGTCGTTTTAATAATTCCTAGCGCTAATTTAGATGACATAGCTAAAACTAATTCTTTTTTACAAAGTATAAATGCCCCTCAATTAAATTTATCATCCAATCAAAATTTAAAAGTAGCCAAAATTAATTTGTTAGACGATGTTTTTAAAAATGTGTTTAGTAAAATACCTGAAATACCCAATTGGCCAACTATAAATAAGTTTTATTCTTTAACATTAAATTCAACCATAAAAGGTTATAATATTTTAACCTTAACAAACGATGCTCCTTTTATTTTTAAATCGAAGTTTGGAAAAGGGTGTATTTATTTAATGGGTTCGCCTTTTAAAAACGAGTGGACAAATTTTGCAGAACATGCTTTATTTGTTCCTTTTATGTTACGTTTACCTTTGGTAAATAAGCAAAGTGCTACTTTGTATTATAATATAGATAATCCCGAAAACTATGCTTTTGAAAAGAATACTACCAATAAAATAGTTTATTTAAAAGATAAAAAAGATGAAATAGCATTTGATGTAAACAACAACGAAAGCAAAAGCAGTATTTATTTAAATGGAATAAATACACCCGGAACTTTTAATTTATTGGCTCAAAATAAAGAAAGTCAATTGGCAAAAATTTCGTTTAATTTAAACAGAACGGAAAGCAATTTAAAAACTATTTCTAACGATAGTTTAGACTTTGAAAACGCACAAATTATAAATGCAAATAATTTAGTTAAACACCAAAAAGAAATAGAAAACAACTTTAATGGCACTCAACTTTGGCGTTGGTTTTTATTGGCAGCAATTGCATTTGTGTTATTAGAAGTTATTTTGTTAAAAATAAAATAATTCTTTTTTCTATCTTCAAAATAATACTATTTAGATTTAAAAATTGTTGTTTCACTCTGTTTTATTATAAAATAGCCGCATATAAAATAAATTGCATCTTCATTTATAAATTTTTATAAAACCATGATTGAAATATTAAATACATTAAAAGTAAGGAACGAAGTTTTGTTTTATACAGGTGGTATCAGTTTAATTTTAGCATTAGTTTGTTTGGTTTTAACTTACACTACCAAAACTCAAGTGTTAGGTATAAATGCATTTATTAAACCAATGAAATTTTATGTTTCAACTGCCATTTATACATTTACAATGGCTTGGATTTTACATTACTTAAATCAACCAAAATTGGTACTTGCTTTTAATTGGACATTGGTTGTAACGCTGGCTTTTGAAAATATTTATATTACGTATAAAGCCTTTATTGGTCAGCAATCGCATTTCAATGTATCAACTTCTACCAATGCCGCCATGTTTAGTTTAATGGCTTTTGCAATAACTGTTATTACTTTATTTACAGCATACATTGCGGTATTATTTTTTACCAAAGATTTTCCTAATTTATCAAATAGTTATTTATGGGGAATACGATTGGGTTTATTGTTGTTTGTAGTTTTTGCTTTTGAAGGCTTTGTTATGGGAGCAAAATTAAGCCATACTGTTGGAGCTGCTGATGGTGGTGCAGGTTTACCATTAACTAATTGGAGTAAGCAAAATGGTGATTTACGCATAGCGCATTTTTTAGGAATGCATGCTTTACAAATTTTACCATTAATTGGATATTATTTATCCAATAATGCCAAAATAACTATATCAATGGGAGTGCTTTATTTTGTGTTAACCACAGCTATTTTAATACAAGCGTTGAATGGAAAATCGTTGTTTAAATGGTAGTTTTGTTATTTCGGGGGCAGACACATAGGTCTGTCTCAATAGGCTGCCTCAAAAGTCTGCGTCAGCAGTCTGCTCTAACAGTCTTCATTTAAATATTACTAAAATAAAATCAAAAATCATAAATCACAGATCAAAAATCTAAAATATATACCTTGCTTCCATTCTACCTGTGTGTAAAATGGTATCGCTAATGCCCGATGTGCGGCCATCGTAGTTTAAGTTTATTTGAATATTTTGCCCTATGCGTTGTTGTAAATTAAGATTCCAAACTTGATTATTGCCAGTGGTTAATCCTTGCAACATATCGTAACCTAAGTTGCTTCCAGCTTCGCCATTAAACTCAACATCAAACAAACTATACTTGGCACTTAATGCACCAACTTGAGTAAAGTTATAACGCATTTCTATTCCAAATTCAGTTGTTTTTCCTTTTTGGTTTCCATATTCTTTTGCATTATAGGCTTCAAAATAACTTGCGTTTAATGTAGTTCTGAAATTTTTATTTGCTTGGTAAATCAACTTAGGTTTCCAATCGGTAAATACATAATTGTAGTTTTGAGCTATAAAAAATTGCGATAAGTAGCTACGTTCGCCAAAGGTATATTGTAGGTTTATGGTCCAAAATTCATTGGCATTCCACCTGGTATTTATACTGTTTTCTAACTTTCGTCTACTATCAATTCCATTGGTTAAAATTACTTTACTTTGGTTGTCTTGGAAACTCCAATCGGCTCCAAACGTGGCATTACTTCTGTTAAAAAACAATGTGTTTCTAGCCAAACTATTTACATTTATTAAAGTGGTATCGTTAAATAAATTATGAAATGGATTTACAAAATCAAAGGTATTATCGGCAATTATTTTACGCTCTATTCGCAATCCCGATTGATTATTAAACCTACTTAAAATTTTAAAAACTCCTTTTTTATTTAACCATATACTAGCTGGATTTATATTTAATGTTTGGTTAAACTGCACTGAATTGGTTCTAATAGTTGAATTGGTTGGTAAATAAACACGTATGTAATTGGCTATATTTCTATCAACAAAACTGGCAATTACAAACTCGTTTAATTGTTGAATGTTGTCTGTATTAAAATCTTTCCAAACATAAACACCTTGCCCTTTTGGTACTTCTAAATAACTAAAATCTCTGCGTAACTCATTTCCACTTCCTATTTGATAATATGTATTTGCTGTAAACAAGCGTTTTAAAAATGCATAATCGTATTCAATTCTTGCTAAAATAGTACTTTCGGGTTTTAGGTTTTTAATAGAAGAATCGTTTATTTCAAAATTACGGAATGTAAAATTTATGTTCAATCGGTTTCCGTTATTTTGTTTCAAAACTGTAGTTGCATTTATGTTTTGGGCAATACTTGCTAGGTAAAAATCAGTGTTACGCGCTTGAAAATCGTTTCTGTTAGTAAAATCTAATCTGTATTTAAGTTTTAAAGTATCGGTATTTTGTAAAAAATAATTGTTTTGGTTATAACTAAAACTTCCAGTAAGTAAGGTATCATTAGTTTTAAAAAAGCTACTTTTTTCTGTTAAAAAATTTACCCCAACTTGGTGTTTAAATTGTGTTCGAGCATAGCCAGCTTGGTATTTATAAGTTTCGTTTTGGGCTATGTTTTGTTGAAGTAAAGCATTATTAATATTTATAGTTAAATATTCGGCAGTTGCATTTAATTGGTTATTTTTATAGGTAAAATTACCTCCAATTTGATTCAATAATCCTACATAATTTTGGTTGCGATTATACAATTGTAATTGGTAAAATGCATTAAAAAATTTTTGTTTTTCAATGCTTGTTTTTGCAGATAAAATGTGTTCGTTGTAGCCAGTATCTGTATTGTTGGTATTGTTCAATTGTCGGTTAAAAAGCCTATCAAATTCTACATTTCTGTAACGTTCCACATACCTGAAATTATTATCAACCCACTCATAATTAATTTGGTTTTGCCAAAGCCAATTGTTATTCAATTCGTTCTTATTATTAATATAAACTTTGGCCCCAAAACCTTTATCGTTTTGTTTATCTAAATTGCTAAATAAGTTTCTGTTAAAATTACTATGTGCTAACTCAACAGATACCTGTGTATTTTTAAAAGTATTGAAATCAATGGCTGCGTTTAACATTTCCATTTTATTGGGAGCAGTAAGTAATATAACAGGTTCAAAGTTTCCGTTGTTTATTCCAACATATTTAAAAACCCTACCGTTAGCAGCCGATGCAGCTTGAATATAACTGCCATTATTTATGCCTACATTACTAAATTTAACTTCATAAAACAATGAATCATTTCCTGCCAAGTCAGTAAATACGTATACACCAATACCTCCCAAAGTATCAGTTTTTCTATACAAAATTTTTGAGTTACTAAACTCACTAACTTGGTTTGCCCCACTTATAACAGCTAGGTTTAATTTATTGCCAACGTTTGCCAATACTAACTTTTCGGCTTCGTTTAATGTTTGCTGAAATGGTTGGTTTTTGTCGTCTTGTTCAGTAAAATAACTTGCTCTTAAAGTGTAGTTTTTAGTTTTATAATTTGTAAAAGTAGTAAATACAGTTCTAGCATAATTTCTATCGCTATACTGAAACTCGGCTACAATTCGGCTATATTGAGTAATAATACGTTTTGGAGTAAAAGTAATTTCTCCACTGTTATAATCAATAATGTAATCGTTTTGTTCGCCTCTGCTTAGTTTTTCTCCATCTAAATAAATGGCTTCAGTACCCGAAATAAGAATAATAAATAATTCGCCATTTACACCATTTAATCGATAAGGGCCTTGGTTTCCTTCAATAGCGGTTAAAGTATTACGGGCAAAACGTCCACGACTTATGGCAGCATCAGCTCCAATTTGTAATGTTGCAGTATCTTTTTTATTTCCTAAAATTGGTTTTATGTTAAAGGCAGATTGTACTTGTGCCCCACGAGATTTTTTATTATAATTTAAAAAATAGCTATCAGTTGGTTTACGCATTTCAAAATCGCCAATAATTACCTGTGTTTTGTTTTTGGTTAATTGAATATATACTTTGTCAAAATCCTGTAACTGTTGCGTATTTCCTTCAGGTTGAATTGGGTTGTTGTCATCGCTTATAGCTGCTAACACTTCTATGTCGTTGTTTATTTTACCACTTAATTGTAAATTTAAATTGGAGTTAACCACCACATTTTGTGCATTCCCTAGCCCTAATCCGCGAGAAATACTTCCGTTCATTTTTAAACCATTATCGTAAATTTGAGTATTTAAATTTTCACTTTCGTTAATAGAATACAAAAAAGGATTTTGTGTTTCTCTGCCTTCTTTGTCAATAATATTAGTGTTTTTGTTTTGGTATATTTTCCCAAAATTAAAGTACGCAACATTGTATTTTACTTGCAATGGTGTGTTTTTAGGTAGCTTTATATTTAATAAATAACCTGTAAAATAATTGATTTTAAAATCAATGTTTTCAATAAAACTGCTGTTTTCATTACTCATCTGAACCGAATGCTGAGCAATAATTGAACTATCTAATAAAATGCTATCGCTAAGTAAAACAATTGTTTTTTGTCTGTTTTGGCCAATTGCCAATGCAGCTAAACAAACAAAAAAAATAACCCCAATAGTGCGCATTAAAGCAAATAAACGAATTTTAGCTTAAAGGTGTATATGATAATTGATAAATTGATTTATTCACATTTGAAAATATTTCCTTTTATTTGTAAATCAATTTATGAATTATAAATGGTTAACTATAATCAAAATAGTTTTTATTAATTAACTAAGCAACAATGAACAAAGTACTATTAACAAACATAGAAGACCCAAATGAGAAAGAACTTGGTTTATTAATGCACGAAGTAGCCATTGAAGCTAAAGAAAAAGCTTATGAAACTAAATTTGTTTTAGCAGAAAAAATAAAATTATTGATTCAAAATTTAACCATAAAAAATGCTTAATCAAGAGCATAAAAAACCTGTATTAATTATTATTGCAGGTCCTAATGGTTCTGGAAAAACTTCTATAACAAGTAAAATTTTAGAACATAAATGGATAGAAAATTGCGTTTATATAAATCCTGATATTATTGCAAATGAAACTTTCGGGGATTGGAATTCACCTGACGCTGTTTTAAAGGCAGCAAATTTAGCAGCTCAAATGCGAGAAGAATGTCTAGCTAATGGAAATAGTTTAATTTTTGAAACAGTACTTTCAGCAAATGATAAAATAACATTTATAAAAAAAGCAAAAGAACGAGGTTTTTTTATTCGTTTGTTTTTTGTAGGTACTGAATCTCCAACTATTAACGCAAGTAGAATAGCCCAAAGAGTTTTAGAAGGTGGTCATGATGTGCCTATCACAAAAATTATTAATAGGTACAGCAAATCAATTGCAAATTGTTGTTATGTTACAAAACTGGCAGATAGAACTTATATTTACGATAACTCAACCGATTTTGAAGATCCTAAACTTTTATTTAGAGTAAATAATGGTAATGAAATAAAAAAATACCATTCAATAAATGATTGGGCTAAACCAATCGCAGCGTTTATTGGAAGTTTATAAAGCTAATAAATTTATAATGCTGTATATTTCATATTTAAACTTATTTAAAATTAATTCCCTTTATTTGCAGCCCAATTTATGAATAACAATAAAGAGTGGTTTGCCGATTGGTTCGATTCGCCTTACTACCATATTTTATACAAGGATAGAAATGACAAAGAAGCAGAATTGTTTTTAAACAATATAGTTTCTTTCTTAAGTATACCTTCTCATGCTTCCATTATCGATTTGGCTTGTGGTAAAGGCCGTCATTCGGTGTTTTTAAATAAGGCAGGTTTTAATGTTACTGGAGTCGATTTATCAGAAAATAGCATTGCATTTGCCAATCAATTTGCCAACGAAACATTACATTTTGATGTGGCAGATTTACGAACTTTTGAAAGCAAAACACACTTCGATTATGCTTTTAATTTATTTACCAGTTTTGCATATTTTAAATCGGACGAGGAAAATAAACAGGTTTTAAATTGTTTTAAAAAATGTTTAAATCCAAGTGGTACATTAGTACTCGATTTTTTTAATGCTGAAAAATTGATGCAACATAAAAGTTTGTGCGAAACAAAAACCATTGAAGGAATTACTTTTAATATTAATAAATTTATAGAAAATAAAAAAATAATTAAGAGAATAGAATTTAAAGCTGACGGACATAATTATTATTTTCAGGAAGAAGTACAATTGCTGAACTTGGCTGATTTCAAAGAATTGTTTGCAAAAACCAGATTTGAAATTTTACATGTTTTTGGCGATTACCAACTTAATAATTTCGAGGAAACGGAAAGTGATAGATTAATTTTTATAGCTAAAACTTAAATTAAAAATGGAAACAATTATTCAGTTAGATAAAATTTGGTTTTTGTATGTAAATAACACATTATCCAATCCTTTTTTCGATTGGCTTTGTCCTTTGCTTCGCAATCAAAAAACATGGTATTTGTTTTATGTAGCAATTATCTACTTTTTTTATAAAAACTATAAAAACAATACTTGGAAAATACTTTTAGTAATTGCGTTGATGATTGTTGTATCAGATCAATTTAGTGCTAATTTGGTAAAAAAAACGTTTATGCGAATTAGGCCTTGCAGCGAACCTTCGTTACATGGAATGGTAAAGCATTTAATTGCAAGTTGCAATGGTTATAGCTTTATTTCGGCCCATGCAACCAACCATTTTGCATTGGCTTTATTTTTTATTTTTTATTTTAAACATTATGGCAAATGGGTAATATTCATAGCTTTATTTTGGGCTTTTAGCATTGCTTTTTCGCAGGTTTATGTAGGTGTTCACTACCCGTTAGATGTAATTGTAGGAGCTATGGTAGGAAGTTTATTTGGAACTGCTTTTGCTCGGTATAGTTTGAAATTTATAAAATTATCTAATTTTAAAAATACATTAAATTTATGAATTTTTTATTTTTAATAGTATTATTTATTTCTCCTTTTTTGGGTTCATTGGCTGCGCTATTTTCAAACAGCTACGATGAAAAAAAACTAAAATTATTATTGTCGTTTGCAGGGGCTTATTTGTTTTCTATAACCATTTTAAGTTTAATGCCCGAAGTATATTCAACGGCAAATAAATATACTGGTGTTTTTATTTTAGGTGGTTTTTGGTTTCAAATTTTATTAGAAAGGTATTCCAAAGGAATTGAACACGGTCATTTTCATATACACGATGTGGTAAAAAAACATGTTATTCCATTTGGAATAATAGCCAGTATGTGTTTACATACATTTTTGGAAGGAATACCCCTCGGTGCTTTCATTGAAAATAATAGTAAAATTAGTTACTCCATTTTAGTAGGAATTGCGTTACACGAATTTCCAGCTGCATTTGCTTTGGCAATTATTTTAAAAGGATTAAAATTAACAAATAGAACTATTTTAATATTAATGACTATATATTGTTTAACTTCTCCTTTTGGAGCTATTTTAAGTTTTTCATTAAATTATAATGTTCCTGAAAGTGTTTTTAGCCAATTTATGGCTTTTGTAATCGGTACATTTTTACATATTTCAACTACTATATTATTCGAATCGAGCGAGCACCATAAGTTTACAAGATTAAAAACATACGCAGTTTTTATTGGCGTTCTATTGGCTTTATTTGTGGTATTTATTCAATAAAATTGTTAACAACCTTGAATTGATTCTGTGAAATTTGCATTTAATTTGAAATCATATAATTAAATCATGTTATCAATCTTCCACTTTTTTATAGCCGTTTTGGTTATTTATGTAGCATACAATGTTTTTTATTTGTGTTTTTATGCCATCTGCTCCCTTTTTGGAAGTAACAAATTAGCTCCTGAAAATCCTTATAAAAACAAGATTGGTGTGATGATTATTGCATATAAAAACGATCAAGTTATTTTAGAAAGCATTGTTGAAAATTTAAAACAAACTTACCCAAAAGACAGGCACGATTTAATTGTAGTTGGCGATCATTTACAGCCAGAAACTGTAGCTAAGTTAAATGCAATGCCTATTAAAGTAATTGCTTTCGATTTGCCTTATTCAACCAAAGGAAACAGTGTAAAAAGAACTGAAGAAATGATCAAAGAAAGCGATTACGATTACATTGTAATGCTTGATATCGACAATGTAATGGAGGTTGATTATTTAAACAAATTAAATAACGAATTAACTGATAACGTTGTAGTAGTTCAAACTCACAGAACTGCCAAGAACTTAGATACTCCAATTGCAATTTTAGATGCATTTAGCGAAGAAATAAATAATTCAATTTTCAGAAAAGGACATGTAGCCATTGGTTTACAAACAGCATTAATTGGTTCGGGAATTGCTATGACAAAATCGTTTTTTTTAAATGATGTATTAACTATAAAAGCAGTGGGTGGTTACGATAAAGAAATGGAACTGATTATGGCTTTAAATAAAGTTAAAACCAAATACACTCCCGATATTGATGTGTATGATGAAAAAACAAGGTATATTGATGATTTAAATAAACAAAGAACTCGTTGGTTTGCAGCACAATTTTTCTATTTAAGAACCAATTTGGTTAAATCGTTTTTTAGTTTGTTTACCAATAGTAATGTTAATTATTTTAATAAAACTTTGCAATTATTGTTAATGCCTAAAGTATTGGTTTTGGGTTTTTCATTTATTTTGCCATTTATAACTTACTTTTTTTATAAGGAAATGTTTCCTTTAAGTGTTACAACTTTTATAGCAGTGCTTGTTGCCACAGTTTTGGGTTTACCTAAAAGATATTATAAAAGTGAGTATTTTTCAGCTTTAAAACGTTTACCAGCAGTTTTTTTAACTTTATTAAAAAGTTTAGCAAAAATTAAAGGTGCAAATAGGTCGTTTATTGCAACTCCTCATCACGCAAAAGATAGTAAATAATTTATTGTTTTTGACTAGCTAAAAGAAACATGATAGCCATTCTAATAGCTACTCCATTTTCTACTTGATCTAAAATAATGGAGTGTTTACTATCGGCTACATCGCTTGTAATTTCTACTCCTCTGTTTATTGGGCCAGGGTGCATTACTACAATTTCTTTGTTTAGTGAATCTAGGCGTTGTTTATCCAATCCATAAAGCATGCTGTATTCGCGCAGCGAAGGAAAATATTTTATGTCTTGTCGCTCCAATTGAATACGTAACATGTTGGCCACATCGCACCAGTTTAAAGCTTTCATTAAATCGGTTTCTACTTTTACACCAAGGCTTTCAATGTGCTTAGGAATTAAAGTAGTAGGTCCGCAAACCATTACTTCGGCCCCTAATTTTTTTAAGCAAATAATATTTGAAATAGCTACTCTCGAATGCATTATGTCGCCTACAATTACTACTTTTTTATCAGCTACTTTTCCAAGTTTTTCTCTTATTGAAAAAGCATCGAGTAAAGCTTGAGTAGGGTGTTCGTGGGTTCCATCACCCGCGTTTATAATATTAGCATTAATGTGTTGCGATAAAAATATGGCTGCACCCGGAGCTGGGTGGCGCATTACCACCATATCTACCTTCATTGCCAAAATATTATTTACAGTATCTATTAAAGTTTCACCTTTGGATAGGGAAGAAGATGAAGCAGAAAAGTTAACTATATCGGCACTTAAACGTTTTTGAGCCAATTCAAATGAAATACGTGTTCTGGTTGAGTTTTCGAAAAAAATATTTGCAATAGTTACATCTCTAAGCGATGGAACTTTTTTAATTGGGCGGTTAATAACAGTTTTAAAACCATCGGCTGTTTCAAAAATTAACTCTATTTCATCCTGGCTTAAGTCTTTTATACCAAGTAAGTGTTTTTGTGTAAATTTTTTCATTTTTTTTTTGCTTTAAATAATAATGGGTAATTAAAAATTATTAATCACTAATTATCATGGCTGCATCAGCTTTGTTATTTTCCTTCCATTCCACTTTTACTTTATCATTCGATCGGGTGTCTACTGTTATTCCAGTATAGTCAGGTTGTATTGGTAAATGTCTACTGTATCTTCTATCAATTAATACCATTAATTCCACTTTATCTGGTCTCCCAAAATCAACCAAAGCATCTAGTGCCGAACGAATACTTCTTCCTGTGTACAAAACATCGTCAATTAAAACTACTTTTTTATTTTCTACAGTAAAATTAATTTTCATTTCGTTTGGCACTATTTGTTCATTGCCTCTTCTAAAATCATCTCTATAAAACGAAATATCCAATTCGCCATAAGTAATAGAATTGTTATGCGTTATTTCATTTAGTCTTTTCAAAACTCGTCTGGCTAAGTAAATACCCCTTGGCTGTAAACCAATAATTGCAGTGTTTTCGAACAATCCATGCTTTTCTATTAGCTCGTAACATAGCCTGTCAATAACAATACTGAATTGTTTTTTTTCTAAAATAATTTTACTGTTAATAGGCATACTTAAATATAAATATTATATTTTTAAAACGGTTTAATGGTTACAAATTTGCATAAATTAATTTACAATAAATAAATTTTACATCTCTAATAATTTAAAAGCATGTATTTTATCTTGATACAATTGATTTTTCAATTCATCTAATCCATTAAATTTTACTTCATTTCTTAGTTTTATTTCAAATTCAATTTTCAATTCTTCATCATAAATTTCTTTATCAAAGTTAAAAATATTCACTTCAATGCTTCGTACTTTATTTGCAACAGTGGGGTTGTTTCCAATATTTAGCATGCCACCAAACTTTCCTTTATTGTACCAAACCCATACAGCATAAACGCCATCTTGAGGTATTAATTTTAAACTATTTTCTATTTCAATATTGGCAGTTGGATAACCTATGGTTCTACCTAATTGCTTGCCTTTAATTACTTTACCCTCAATACTGTAATTGTTACCTAAATATTTTTTTGCAGTTTTTATATCGTTATTCAATAATGCTTGTCTTATTTTAGTCGAACTAACTGCAACATCATCAATATCTTGTTCTGGTATTTCTTCCACTTCAAATCCGTATAAATCTGATGATTCTTTTAAGTGCTCAAATGAACCTTCTCTGTTTTTTCCAAATCGATGGTCGTAGCCAATCACTAAAGTGTTAGTTTTTAATTTATTTACTAAAAAATCTCTAATAAACTGTTCCGATGTTTGACGGGAAAACTCCTTTGTAAAAGGCAAAACTATTAAATGGTCAATTCCTGTTTTTTCTAATAAATGTATTTTTTCATTCAAAGTACTCAAAAGTTGTAATCCATTATCGTTTGGAAATAGCACTATTCTTGGGTGTGGTTCAAAAGTAATTAAAACAGTTTCACCATTTTTTATAGATGCAATTTGTTTTAACCTTTCTATTATTTTTTTGTGGGCCATGTGCACACCATCAAAAGTACCTTGGCTAACAATGGCATTTTTTATGTGTGGTATATTTTTTATATCGTAATGAACTTGCATTTTTAATTAATAAAATTTTTTAAAGCCTATCATTTTTCTTGCTTCGTTTATGGTTTTTGAAGCACTTTCTTTGGCTTTTTCAGCTCCAGTTTTTGCTATTTTTCCTAGCATTTCATCGTTTTCTTTTAGGTCATCAATTTTTTGTTTTATTGGTAAAATAAATGCAGCCATATCTTCAGCCAACTGTTTTTTCATATCGCCATATCTTATGCTACAATTTGCAAAAGTATTTTTATAATGTTCAATTACATCATTGGTTGAGACTAATTCCATCAATTCAAATAAATTTTGAACGGCTTGGCTAGGAGTGGAGTTTGGCTCAGTTGGAGTAATATCGCTTACTGCTTTCATTATTTTTTTTCTAATTGTAACATCGTCATCATTTAAATTAATAACAGTATTATCACCATCGCTTTTACTCATTTTTCCTCCGCCTTGTAAGCCTGGTACTTTTACTAATTGGTTGCCATAATTAAACGCTTGCGGTTCCGGAAAAAGGTCGTTATTATAAATTCTGTTAAATCTATTTCCAAATGTTCTAGCCATTTCCAAATGTTGCTCTTGATCTTTGCCTACAGGTACTTTTAATGCCCTATGAATTAATATATCGGCAGCCATTAAAACCGGATATGTAAGTAAACCTGCATTGATGTTGTCGGGATGCGATTTTACTTTTTCTTTAAAAGAAGTTACTCTTTCTAACTCACCCTTGTAAGCATGCATGTTAAGCAAAAGGTATAGTTCGGCAATTTCGGGTAAATCGCTTTGAATATAAATAGTACTAATTTCTGGGTCTATGCCGCAAGCTACATATTCTGCTAAAACTTGTTTTACATTTTTGTGTAAATCAGTTGGATTAGGGTGAGTAGTTAATGAATGATAATCTGCAATAAAAAAATAGCAATTATAATCGTTCTGCATTTTAATAAAGTTTTTAACAGCACCCATATAATTACCTAAATGCAAATTTCCTGTTGGCCTAATACCACTTACAACTATTTCCTTATTCATTTTTTATTATTAAATCCTGTTGCAAAATATATTTAAATTGAACAAACCACAATTGTTTAATTGTAAGACATTGTTTTTTAAAAACTTATTATATATTTGAACATTACAAATAATTATATGAAGAAAAAATTTACTATTTTAATGCTCTTTGTTAGCACCTTTTCTATTGCTCAAATTAGCAACACCGAACTGTTACAGTACCTTAATAAACTAGGTTTTAAAAATTT
Source organism: Bacteroidota bacterium (assembly GCA_037141455.1). GTDB lineage: Bacteria > Bacteroidota > Bacteroidia > UKL13-3 > UKL13-3 > JAAFJM01. Next base: position 25,309 of record JBAXCN010000016.1, on the reverse strand, counting down.
AAAAACGAATGATTTTATTGTCAATAGTTCATCAACCGATAAGAAAACAGGAATAACGCACATTTATTTTAAGCAAGCCATAAATGGAAACGAAGTTTTTAATACCCAAAGTAGTATTCACGTTGATAAAAACAAGAATATCCTTTCTAAGAATTTGGCAATCAACAATATTTCTGTTGCTTCAAACAATCAAGTATTAAACGGAAATGCGGTTTTAACAATTGCTTTGAAAGAAGCTTCAATTGTAAAAAAGGTGTTAAATAAAGTTGAAATGACAAATGATTTTAATTTTAAAATAATTGATAAAAATGTTTCAAGTGAAGAAATTGTAGGTAAAAAAATTTTTTATGTAAAAAATGGTCAACTATTAAATGCTCATCAAGTAGAAATTTATAATGATGAAACTTCAGAATGGTTAAACATAATTATAGATGCAGAAAATGGTTCCATTATTGAAAAAATAAATTATACCACTAAATGTAATATTGATGACATAAAAATTAATAATGAAAATAAGCCATGTTTTTTTCAATTTGATGATGAAAATAAATTAGGAAAAACAGGAAATAAAGGAACATACAATGTTTTTCCAATTCCTTTTGAAAGTCCTTCATTTGGAAACAGAAAGTTGATTTCTGATATTCATAACACAACTGCATCGCCTTACGGTTGGCACGACACAGACGGAGTTGAAGGACATGAATTTACTATAACCAGAGGAAATAATATTTGGGCTAAAGAAGATACATTAGCTAGTAACTCTACCACAAGTGGCTATTCTCCTAATGGTGGAACTGATTTGACTTTTGATTTTCCTTATAATATTGATAACAATCCTAGAGCAAATTTAAATGCATCAATTACAAATTTGTTTTATATGAATAATATAATGCACGATGTAATGTATCAATATGGATTTGATGAAGAAAGTGGAAACTTTCAAAGTAAAAATTATACAGGAAAAGGATTACAAAACGATTTTGTTTGGGGCGATGCGCAAGATGGGAGTGGAACCAATAATGCTAACTTTAGCACTCCAGTAGATGGAACAAAACCTAGAATGCAAATGTTTTTATGGGGTAATAATTTAACTGCTACTTTAAAGGATCAAATTCAAATAGATTATCCAATATCAATTGCAAAAAAATACCAAGGTATTATTTCTGCTTTTGGGCCAAAACTTACTAATGCTCCAATATCAGGTAAATTAGTTTTAGTAAATGATGGAAGTTCACAACCTACATTGGGTTGTAATACCCTTGTAAATGCTGATTCTTTAAGAGGAAATATTGCTTTAATAGTAAGAGGAACATGTGGATTTACAACTAAAGTTCAAAATGCACAAAATGCAGGTGCAATAGGTGTAATAGTAATAAATAACTCTGGAAATACTCCTACAGCTATGACTGGAACTAGTACCACTATTACAATACCTTCGTTAGCTATTAGTCAAGCCAATGGAAATTCATTTATTCAAACTTTAACTACCGATTCTATTTTGTTGAGTTTGTACGATTCAACTATTACAACAGTAGGAAACAGAACTTATGATAGTGATTTTGATAATGGAGTTATTGCACACGAATACGGACATGGCATATCAACTCGCTTAACTGGAGGTCCAGGCAATTCTTCATGTTTAACAAATCAAGAACAAGGTGGAGAAGGTTGGAGCGATTTTTTTGCTTTGGTTTTAAGTGCAAAACCTTATGAAACTAATTTAACCGGAAGGGGTATAGGAACTCATTTAATAGGGCAGGATACAAACGGTGTTGGTATTCGACCATATAGATATAGCAGAAGTATGACCATTAATCCGGTAACTTATAATAACATAAAAACTTTGTCTGTTCCTCATGGAGTAGGTTTTGTATGGTGCAGTGCATTGTACGATATATTATTAGATATGATTGATAAATATGGTTTCGATGAAAATATTTATACTGGAACTGGAGGAAATAATAAAACATTAGAATTAGTAATTATGGGCTTGAAATTACAACCATGTAATCCGGGTTTTATGGATGCAAGGAATGCTATTATTTTAGCTGATTCATTATTAAATGGTGGTGCAAATAAATTATTGTTATGGAAAGCATTTGCACGAAGAGGAATGGGAGCAAATGCAAGCCAAGGTTCAAATACATCTAGGTCTGATGGAGTTGATGGTTTTAAACTTCCTACTGAATTGTCAGTATCAATTAATGAAACTTTAAGCAATCAAACTATTGAGGTTTATCCTAATCCATCAAAAGGGGTTTTTACTATTAATGCAAGTTTTGATTTTGGTGATTTTGAATACAATTTAGTAGATGTAACTGGAAAAAATGTTGTAATTAACTTAATTGATAAAAACGAAAATTCAGCTAGTTTTAATGCTTCTAATTTAAAGGCAGGTATTTATTTTATTACCATTAAGTCGGTTTATGGAAGTGTTACTAAAAAGTTAGTTATAGAAAATTAATATTTATAAAGTCTTCACATTTTATACGAAGCAAAAAAAAGTACGATTGTTTTAAATCAATCGTACTTTTTTTATGAAGTAACATCATTAAATTTAACTAATAAGTCATTTCAGATATTAGTGAAGCAATTTGAGGGTAAGTGTTAATTAAATCAGTTCTATTGGCTAGAATTAAATCGGTAAAATTAAAACCTGGAGCTACCGTACAACCTACTAAGCTAAAACCGTTTTCAACTTCGCAACGCGAACCAAACCAATTACCAGCTTTAACGATACATTGAAATGTTTCCCCGTTTTCTAAATCAGTTCCTAGTTTATGGGTAAGTAAGTTTCCATTACTTTCTATTTCGTAAACAGTTAAAGTATTGCCTGCATAAAAATGCCAAACCTCATCGCTTGCTATTTTATGAAAAGCCGAAAATTGATTGTATTGAAGCAAAAAATAAACAGCTGTACTGGCATTGGTAATACCTTTAAAATTTTCATTTAAAGCAGTATTAGCTATTACCATTTTGCTTCTATAAGTTTCTTTAAAAGCTCCACCTTCTAAGTGGTTATTAAGTGCTAACTTTTCTATATAAAATTCTGCATTTTTTTCCATAAAAATTAAATGTTAATTGAAAAAATAAAGGCCACAATCATTAATACACTAAATATATAATATTCAACCACTGGTGTATATTCTTTAAACCTAATTCCTTCTATTTTACAATATATTACTAATTGTATTTTTTCTACTAAAAATGAAATAACAGTAGCATAAGCAATTCCTGTAATTCCCATAAATTGAACAAACCAAATGGCTAAGATTACATTTACGATTAACACATTGGTTGAAACTAAATAAAAAGCCCTAGTTTTTATCAGTCCTGTTAAAACTGTTTGTGGAAATATTAATCTACTAATTATTAATAATAGTGAAATATTAAAAATTTTATATCCTTCTGCCAAATCGTTGTTGTATAGCCAAATGTACATGTATTTGCTTACAAAAAGTAAAATAATTGCCAAAGGAAAAAGCCAATAAATTAACTTTCTACTGCTATTTTTTAACTTTTTCAATCCAATATTTAAATTTCCTTCTCTATTTAAATTGGCAATTTCGCCACTATAAATATTGCTTAATGAGTTTGCCATAATTAAAAATATTGGCAACTCTTTAGCACCATATCTAAAAACGGCAAAATCGTATTCAGTAAAAGAATGTTCCACTATAAAAGCATTGATGTATTCCATACTTCCACCTAATAAAATGGAAAACATAAATGGCAAAACCTTAATCATAAACTCCTGAATAAGCCTTGTGTTTACGCTAATGGTTGAATATTTTAGTAATAATATAATTGTATAATTAAATTTTAAAAGGGCTAATATGACTAATAAATTAACCGCTAAATTCAATGTTTGCTTAAAATATAATGGAACGCACAACAACAATAAATGAGCGGTAAAAGTTATAATTCCCCAAACAATAAGCGATTTGAATTTACCCTTTAAATAAAAAATATAATCAACTATAAAAGTTGGAGTATTTAAAAAAACTACTAATGCAAACATTTGAAATAAGTAGGAATCTTCTTTTTTGTATAAGCCAAATGAATAAGTTATAACAGCAGCTATTAAACCAAATGCAACCATAAGTACAAATGCATTAAACAAAATTCTTTTTTGTTTATCGTTATTGCTTGCATTAAAAAAAGGAACAAGGGTATTGCAAATACTCGAAACCCAAAAAAATGTTAAACTCGAGCTTACCACCATTAAAAGTTCATACCTGCTTATAATACTAGTTCCGTACCCAGGATTAAATCTATAAAAAGCAATTTTAGCTAATAAAATTGATATTAGAAAAAAACTACCATACCTCAAAAATTGATAAATTTGAAGCGAGTTATATTTTGTTAAATTAAATTTTAGTTTATTTATCAACTTGGTTTACAGGTAAAATATTACCATCTTTATTTACCCATTTAATACAAATGAAAAAGTATGCCATACTCATATACATTACATATCCAGTAGGGTTTTGTCCCAAAATTTGGTTTCCATAACTTGCAAACATAATTCCAAAATAACCCGCACAAAGTGCCATCATTTCAGTTTTTAACAGTGGGTCTTTTATTCGCAAAGTATTATAAATTCCAACTCCCAAACATATAAATAAATGTATTAAATGCAAAGTTAAACCTATAACTCCCATTTCTACCCAAATTTTAACATACCAACTATCTAATTGAACAGCGCTTAACCATCGGCCTTTATAAAACCTATCGCCCCAACTACCACCTGTGCCAATTCCCGCACCAATAGGCCTTGAAGCCATATAACCTTTAAGTTGTTTTTGATTTTCGAGTCGAACAAGTAAAGAAGCATCATTTGGGTCGAGCCCGGTTCTCATTCGTTGAATTTGGTAATTTGAACTACCTATTGAAGTAAATTTTAAAACCCCAAAAAATAAGCCACCAATAATTCCTCCAATAATAAGTATTCTCAAATTACCTACAATTACTAAGTAAAGAAACATACCCGTAATAATTACAAATAAAGGTCCTCGACTACCGGAAAGAGCGTAGGCCCAAAAAAGTATTGCAAACGAAATCCAATAAAATATTTTTTGTTTTTTGGTATTAGTTGGCGATAAAGCTAATATGATACAAAATACTGCAACATGCGCCATTCCTGCACCAAATTGTCCAGCATCAGAGTAAAATGACCATTTACGAATTCTACCATGTATACAATGAGTAATATATGCCCCATCGTCTAACCATTGTCTTTCGCCATCCGTAATTCCTATATAATGTTGTTTAAAAGCATATAATGATGCAAACAGTGACCAATAAATAATCATTTTAATAAATAGAGTTAAATCTTCTCTATTAGGAAATAAAATTAAAGTAAGTGGAATTTGCAAAACCATGTACAAGCCTATTCCTCTCATGGCATAAAACCAAGCCTCTTTACTTGTTGCCTCAGGGTTAAATAGTTCAAAAACGATATAACCCATCCATATTAAAGCAAGCCAAAATACTGTATTATTTATTTGGGATGCTTGTTGTTTTTTTATAGAAAAAAAACAAGCAATAATTGTTATTACTAATAATCCATCAACAATAAGTCCGAAAGGAATGGCAGGGGGTAAAAAACGCGTTAAACCATTAACTACAAAGCTATAATGAAATACAGAAAGTAAACCAATTCGAGGATTATTAAAAACGTAAATTAAATAGCCTATTATAAATGGAGCACATATTAATGTAGCAGCAAAATTAACTCCAATTTTAGCAATCAATATGCCTAAAAATATGGCAAGAGTAGATACTCCAAAAGAGATTAACAATTCATTTGATTGTTTTTTTTTTCTTATTGAAGTAAGCATATTTTAATACTTTTGACCTCCAAAAACTAACTTTAGTTTTTTTCTAAATGCTGATCTATGTTTAGGTATTTCACCATAAATACCTTCTAATAAATCAGGCACCACTCTATTAAGTAAAACTTTTACTTTATTTTGTTTTATATTTTCAAATTCTTTTAAAATTCGTTTATCACTATTTGTCCAACTTTTATGGGCATGAACAGTTAAAATTGAAATGTCTGATTGATCTAAAATTTGAATAGGAATTGGATATTTGTTCAAACTTGGTAACTCAATAATTATAAAACTGTGTTTACCCTCTTCTAATGGTTTATTATTATGGGCTTCAATCAAATCTGTAATACTATCGGCATCAACTAATTTATCAATAACTTTATATTCTTTAATTTGTAACTCGCTATGTATTTTTTGTCTTGATCCGTAATCGAATTTAGCAGAAGTTTCAGGATATAAAAGAATAACATCGTTTTTAATTTGTGCTAATTTTGATGCTATTAAACTTGAAAAATAACTTTTTCCTTCTCCATTTTTTGTGCTTAATATAGTAATTACGTGTCTATCTGATTTATGATTGAATTTTTTTAATTCAATAAAAATAGAGTTGATTACTCTTTGAACCAAAGCCGAATTCATTTCAGCCAAATTAACTATCCTACTCGAATTTAATTCCAAATCGGGCAATGCATTTAAAAGAGGTAAACCTATTTGCGTTTCAACTCTTTCAGGTGTTCTTACCGAATTATTCATTAATTCTGCAGCAATATAATATGCCAATAGAAATATAAAACCACTTACAAAACCAATTATTATTAATAAACCTCTTTTTGATGGTAATGGACTAATAGGAAAAAAAGGACTATCAACAGTTTTTAAGTTGTTACTCATTTCAATATTTTTTTGACGCAGCTTAGCTAAATTTAAACCATGTAAAATAGATAAATATTCTTTTTCATTAATAACTATTTCTCTGTCTAATTGGCTCATAGTTGAGCCTAGCGGTGCAAATTGAGAATAAATGCCATCATATTGTTTTATTCGGGCTTCAAAAACCATTAATCTTCCTCTACTTTCCTCTAATTCTACCAATTTATCAAGCCATTCGTTTAATAATGCTTGTTGAGGAATCCATTCAATATTGTTATTTAAATTATAAAACTCTCTTGCCTTGTCTCTTATTTTATCTTTTAGTAAATCTAATTCGTTTTCCATATTCCGAATTTGATTTTCGTTCATTTTATAAGCCTTAGCGTTGGCAATATTTATATTTAATTGCGAAATATCTTGACGAATTTTAATCATTTCGTCATTGTTTTTTAATACATCAGAGTATTTAGCCATTTTTTCTTCAATCCTCACAATTGCAGAAGTTGCAGCTTCAAATTTCATTTTCTCTTTGTAATAATCTGTAGTTAAATCTTCTTTACTTTCAGCCACAAACTTTGCTTGTTCGTAGTAATTAATAATTTTATTGTTTATTCCAAAATCTCTTAATTTAATTTCAGAACCTTGTAATGAGTTAAACGATAATTTAAGTTGTTGTTCAAAATACTTAACAACATCATTTGTTTCAGAACCCTTTATTGACTTAAACCTTTTTGAAAATGTTTCTATTAAAAACATTAACATGTTTACTGCAATACCTGGGTCGTTAGTTTTTAAAGTCATTTCTACCATATCAGAGCTAGCTCTTCTATTAGCAGTCATTGCACCTAAAATATATTCAGGGTTATAAATATTATGTTTATCATTTAAAATATACCTAACTATGTTTTTAGTTGAGCTATCTTTTATAGAAATTAATCTTTTTAATGTACCTTCAAAACTGCCTGGTACTATTAATTTTGATCTTTCATTATCTGGTATTAAATCTTTAAGATTTTCAAAAGCATTTTCGCCAATAATATCTGGAGTTGCTTGTGTTAATAGTAAATGTTGAGCCAATAGTTTTAAAGCAACTTCTTCTAAAGTTTCTCTGCTTTTTACAGTTATTAATAAGTTATCGAAAGCATTGTTAACCTCCAACATATCAATTTTAGTTTCACCATCATCTGTAATACTATATCCCGATGCAATTCCAGTATAAATTGTAGCAGTTGTTTGAAATTCTCTTTCTTGGTTAGCAGTTAATAAAAAAACTGTAATAGCCAATATAAAGGGAAAACTCAATAAATATTTCCATTTATTAATTATAATTCGTATGAATGAAATTAATGTCATTAATGTTTTAAACTATCTTTTTTTAAAATTAAATAAAGGTACAGTTAGGGTTGATTCAAGTTTATAATATGATGATAAAAAATCGCGGGTAGCAATTTCAAAAGCAGTTTCACTTATAGCTAAAATTCCTCTCATTCGGCTTAATTCGGATGGTGGAATTTTTCCTCTTCTCATTTCTACCAATGACAATTCGGCTGCAATTCTTGTTGTTTCCAAATCTTGACTTTTCACAAATAATAATTTTTGATTCGCTATTAAGTTAAAATAATCCTCAATAATTATTCTCTTATACATTCTTCTGGCTTCATCTTGTTTATGTTTAGCCATGTCAGTTTCGTGTAATAATGATTTTAATCTAGCGTTTCGCCCTATTAAATCGCCCAATGGAAAAACCAAGTTTATACCAAATCTATAACCTGCATTTAAGTTTTGTGTAGCTACATCGTTTGGTTGATTGCTAGCAACTATATTGTTTAAGTTACTACCGTAACCCCAATTATAAAACAATTGAATGGAGTTTAAATAAACCCATTTAATGTATTCTCTGTTGTATTTAAATTTATTGGTTTCAGCAATTGCCATTTTAACATTTGACGAATTTTCTGTTGCATAAAATATAATTGAATCTAAAGAAATAAGTTGCTCTTCTAAACTTTTATTAAAATCAAAAATTGAAGTATCAATTTTTTGAATTGTAATTCCAGCTTTAACGTTTTCTAATTTATACCTTAAACTATCTTCATATGTTAATTTTATTTGACTAAATACCTCGCAGTTAATTACTAACATTAAAATAACAATGAAATAATATTTTTTATTAAACAATTTTAAAAGCATTTTTTTTTAATTAGAGCTTATTAAACATATAGTATTCAAAATAACATTATAATTAAAGTTTTCACAAACTTGAATTAGCTATATAATAAACATGCTTTTGTGCTTTGTTCAGTTTATTGTATTTTTTTAAAAATTAAACCTTTGTAGAATAAACAAATCAATAGGGTATATAAAAAAATAAAAATTATGAGAAGATTAATTAAATTAAGTGTTTTGTTAGTATTGGTAATTACTTCAAACGTGTTATTTGCTCAAAAAAGTGCAGAAGAAAAAGCTAAATTAGTGGCAACAAAATTAAATGAAAAGTTGGTTTTAACTCCCGATCAACTTCAAAAAGTAACTGACATTTACACAGCTCATTTTAACAATATAAATGCATTAAAAGAACAAACTAAAAATTCAACTAAAGAGGAAAAAATGAAGTTGTTAAAAGAACAATGGAAAAATACTGATAAGCAAGTTAAAGATATTTTAACTGCAGATCAGAAATTAAAATACGATCAAGCAAAGAAAGAAACAAGACAAGCAATTAAGAAAAGAAGAGCGATTAAACCTAAAAAAGAGAAAAAAGCAATTGGAAACGATGGAGTAGAAGAGTTGCTTGATGAAGAAGCCTATTAGTTAAAATAGAAACATATAAAAAGCCCCAAATATTTTCAAATATTTGAGGCTTTTTTATGGCTTATAAATTATTTTTTTTCAATTCATTTACAGCAAAATCGCAAGCCCTAGCCGTTAAAGCCATGTAAGTTAACGATGGATTTTGACATCCACTTGAAGCCATACAACTTCCATCGGTTATAAAAATATTTTTAACATCGTGCATTTGGTTGTGTTCGTTTAATACCGATGTTTTCGAATCTCTTCCCATTCTGGCAGTTCCCATTTCGTGTATTGCAGTTCCAGGATACATGTAATCAAAAGGTTTAATGTTTTTAAATCCCGATTTTTCTAACATTTCAACAGCATTTAGTTGAGCATCTTTTCGCATAGCAATGTCATTTTTACCATGTTCAAAATTGATGTTTACAATGGGTATTCCCCACTTGTCTTTTTTCTCAGCGTCTAACCATATTTTATTTTCTTCATTTGGCAAACATTCACCCCAAGCTCCCATCCACATAGTCCAAGGGCCGGGAGTGGTAAGTTTTTCTTTAAAATCTTCACCAAAACTATCATCATCTTTCATTATATCGGGCCATTCACTTCTTTCACCATCGGCTTGGTAGCCATAACCTCTTACAAAATCAGGATGTTTGGTTTGCTCATTTAAATTTCTAAATCGAGGAATATAAATACCTGCCGGTCTCCTTCCTTCGTAATACTTATCGGTGAAACCTTCATGGGTTCCCATGGCTCCAATTCCTTTGTGGTGGTCCATTAAGTTTTTTCCTATTTGGTTGCTGCTATTTCCTAATCCATTCGGAAAAGAAGTAGAAGTGGAGTTTAATAAAATAGCTGCAGTAGCAATAGTGGAAGCATTTAAAAAAATAATTTTAGCATAAAACTCCATTGTTTCGTTTGTAAGTTCATCAATAATTATCACTCCTTTTGCTTTTTTTGTATTGGGGTCGTATATTATTTCTTTTACAATGGAATGAGGTCTTAAAGTTAAATTTCCTGTAGCATTTGCTGCAGGTAACGAGGCCGAATTGCTGCTGTAATAACCACCATAAGGGCAACCTCTGCTACATAAATTTCTAAATTGGCATGGTCCTCTGTCTTTATAACCTTTGGTTAAATTTGCTACTCTTGAACTAATTACCCATCTGTTTTCAAAATTGTTTTTTACTGAATCGGCCAAATGTTTTTCAATGCAATTCATATCCATTGCAGGTAAATATTCGCCATGAGGTAAGTGAGGAATATTATCAGCACAGCCACTGACACCAATAAAATTTTCTACATAATTGTACCAAGGCTCTAAATCTTTGTACCTAATTGGCCAATCAACTCCATGTCCATCTTTTAAATTTGCTTCAAAATCTAAATCGCTAAAGCGATACACTTGCCTGCCCCAAGTTAATGAACGGCCTCCAACTTGGTAACCTCTTATCCAATTATATGGCTTGTGTTGAATGTATGGATGCTCTTGGTCGTTTACATAAAAATGTTTGCTTCCTGGATTATAACTTAAACTTTGAATTGGGTTTGTTTTTTTGTCTTCATCAGTTATCTCTAACCTATTTTCAAACTCCCAAGGATGTTTCATTGCAGTTGTATAATCTTTTATATGTTCCACTTGCCTTCCTCTTTCCAAAACCAAAGTTTTTAAACCTTTTTCACAAAGTTCTTTTGCTGCCAAACCTCCTGTTATACCACTGCCTATTACTATTGCATCGAAAGTAATTTGGCTTTTGGCTTTAATATTTAAATTAGTTGAAATTGAATCACTCATAATATTTTTTTATTTAGTTGCCCAAGATTTTTGACCTTTGGTATAATTGGTGCATCCTATAAAATGGGTTGGAACATATTGATAAGCCAATCCTTCTTTAGCACCTAATTTTGAGGTACAATAACCAATAGAAGTGGTTTCTTTTAAAATGGAAAAGAATGATTTCCCCAATATTTTATTTTTAACTTTACCCAAACTTCCACTGTAGTTTTTACCATTTTCCTTGAAATGTAATACTACTTCTTGTTTTTGTTTTTTATCTAAATTTACAAATAGTTTTCCGTAAGTATTTTCCGAATACGACTGAACATCTTTTAATCCATTTATGAAATTATTTTTATATGCTTTGTCGTTCGATTTTTTAATAGCAAAAATTATGTATTCAAAAACATTCGACTCTTTAGCTCCTGGAGTATTGGTTTTTGGAATAATAACTTCGCTTAATTCAGCAATTAATTCTTTGTTATTTTCTAAGTATTCTATATCCGGATTTCCCTTTATTTTGGCTATTTTATAACCATAAAAAGACGCAATTGAACCTACACCTAATATAGATATAGTTGCAATAAATTTTTTTCTATTCATAAATATAATTTAACAACTGTTTTTTGTTTTTGAACAGATGCAATATAGAAATAGAAATAATACGAAACGAGGGTGTATATAGTTTTTTTATCTTTATAACTTACAAAATGTTGAAAAATGTATACGGTAAAAAATTACTTATTTTTTCTGTAAAATTTACTACTGTTTCTGTAACCATTTTGGTTGGTGTACCAATCTTTGTAGGTAGTAGAATTACTTTGAACCCAATTACCAAATTTTAAATAAGTTGAGATTATATCGGTTTTTTCGGTTGGATAATCAAAGCGAATAGGAATATTAATGGCCCAGGGTAATTTAGTGTTTTTTGCTACATAAAATCTATTTTCTGCCGCACTGGTATTATCACTTCCAGTTCCAAATTTACTTGCATCGGCCAATGAAGTGGGTCTTTTTCCTGGTAAATGAATTTCATAACCCCTTCCATATCCTTCATTGTTGTTCCATATAAATGGATTGTATTCATTTAATCCAAAATTTCTAAGTGCAGGACCATTTGATACATCGAAACTAATGTTAAAATCTACCGAGTCAGACGATGGTTGACTCATATCGGTATTCCAATTTTGCATAGCAGTTCTTGAATTACTAAATAAAGTAACTACCGTATTTGTTTGTCCGTTTTCTAAAGTTCCTCCAATTACATTTTGAGCTTTTTCTTTTACAAGCGGAAACTCAACACCAAAACCTAATTTTAAGGCACCTCCAGTAGCAAATAAAGTAAACTTACCTTTTACTTGCACCACTATATTTGAAGCATTGGTTATAACATTGTATCTGTAGCCCATTACCAAATCGTTTAAGTCATAATCGCCTTTAAAAGGCCATAAATCTTCAAATGCAACAGTTGCAATTCCGGTAGATGATGGATAAAAATTGTTAAAAGCTTTGGTTGGGTCGGTTGGGTAGTCTTCTAAATTGTCATTTATTCCATCATTATCTGTATCGGTAGTTGAAGAACTAGCAGTGCTATTTCCTTCTATATTACAACTTGAGACTGGTATATACAATGAACAACCCAAAACAGCACCCGAATTAAAAGTACCATTGTTAGTTTCAATTCCATTTAAATCGCAATACTGAATAAAATTAGTAACTATTCCAGTTGAACTTATATTTGTATTATTTAAAACTTTAATAATTGAAGTACTTGTATAACCTCTTATTAATCCAATAACATTTATATCTTTTGTTCTAAACATGGCTCCACTAAATAAACCAAGTTCTGAACCATTATTTACCGTTGTAGTATTATTAACTCTAATATAACTGTAGTTTTGAGCATCACCAATTACTGTAAAGTTACCTCTCACCAATAAATAACAAGAATTAATTAATAAATCGGTAGCATTTACTTGCAAATTACCAGACACTATTAACGATGAATTATTTTCAAATATACTTCCACCGTCTACCGTTAAGCTTTGGGTTAAATTAAAATTACCATTGTTGGTAGTAGTTGATTGATTGTTTAAAGTTACATTATTACTAAAATTTAAAGTACCATTATTAGTAATATTTCCTTCAGGGGTAAATGAGTTGGTAATAGTAGCAACTCCCCAATTTTCGAAATTAGTTAAAGCGCCAATCATTCTAAAATTGGTAAGTGTAGCCGAACCTGAGTTGGTTATAATTAATTGTGCGGAACCACTTAAATTTGCGTTTTGCACGGTTACATTTAAACCACAAATTTTTACAGTGCCACCTGTTGCAGTTATTCCTATTGTTATGTTATTGCCTGTTATACATATAACATCATTCACTCCAACTTGTATGTTTGGATTATTGCTACTTACAGTATTGGTGCAATTTGTTGTACAATCAGGGCTACCACTTTTACCCATATTTTTTTTTCCTACTTGCTCAGTAAATCCTAAAGGAATTAAAATATTATTGGTATTGATGTCAACATATTTCGAAATTTCTGATTGGTCGGGCGATAATTTTGAAATAAAAACCCTGCTATAAGTGTTTGCAATATTTAACTTAGTTTTAAATGATTCAGAAATTGAAGCAGCTCCTTTTCCAATTAATTTTCCTCCTGCCAAAGGGTTTTCATCGTATATTGAAATGGAATGAAATGCTTCACCAAAACGAGTATCAGTAATGGTAACTTCAAAATTTACCTCTCTCGAGTTTTCCCAATCAAAATTAGGCGGAACTATTAAATCGCCAATACTATTTATAGAATTATTTGGTTCTTCTTCTTTGGGTTTAGAAACTTCCTTTAAGCAAGAACTTAAAAGCATTATTGTAAATAGTAATATCGTTACACTTTTATTCATAAACATTTTATTTTATCAATTGAAATTATACTTAAATAACTCAATTCAAATAAACATTTTTCATCTTTTTTGATGTGAAAACTCTATTAACTAATATTTAACTGTGTAGCAAAAATAAAACAGGGTTTATTTAAATGGAGAGGGGGCTAAAAAAATTAATTTTCAACTTTTTAAAAGTTAAAAAGTAGCAGTTAACATAAACCAACAAAATTACATAAGTATTATAGTCAAATAAATTATTCACATTTTTATTAAATATTAACAAAGTTAACTGCATTTTATTCCATAATTATTGGTAAAGTGCGGATTCAATAGCTGTGTTGTACTAATACAGCTATGCTTTCGGTATTAATAAATATTTACATTTATAATGCTATAAAAAGTATACAATTAATACATTTATATTAGAAAGTAAAAACAGTTTATAAATTCTTGTAAAATATCATTTGGCTTGCAAATCAATTAAGCGGGTAGATAGGTTTGTGAAAACACATACCTCAAGTAAAATTTCGAATTTCGTGTTTTGAATTACCGTCTGACGCCTTGCCAACGGAAACCTTCACGCAATCGTCTGAGGGTATTTGTTTCGAATTTCTTTTTTCTTTTTTCGAATTTTACCTTAGCAATGTCACTGTTCCTTTTACACTATTAGGCATAAAACCTTTATATTGATAATTAACTGCAACTACATATACACCTTGCATATTTGTTTTAGCTTCCCAAGCTTGGTTGGGGTTAGTGGTGGTAAATACTTCGTTGCCCCAACTATCGTATATTTTTAGTTCTTATTGTATTAAATTTTTGGTTTTTAAAACAGGTTTATAGCCATCGTTTATATTATCGTTATTGGGGGTAAAAGCATTGGGTATAAATATTTCAGCTTTGCACAGTTCATCAACTATTACGCTTTTGGTGGCACTGCAATTAAAACTATCCGTTACCGTTAGGTTGTATATTTGTGCTTGGTTGCTATACACCGTTTTACTGGTTTCGCCTGTGGGTTGCCATAAGTAGGTTTTAAATGTAGCTCCTGCATCTAGCAGTATTTGTGGCACATCTTCAAAGCAAGTAGTAGTATCGGTTATGGGTATTTGTATGGCTGGCATTTGGGTAATAGTTACTGTATCTGTTTGGATGCAGTAATTGGCAGTAGTAGTTAACCACACTTTTGTTTTACCATTTAACAAATTAACCTTATTAACCAATAAACTTTTAAGCTTACTGCCATTATTCCACAAATAAGTAGCGTTTGCATTGGGATTGGTGCTACTTAGGTTTAGTTGAGTTTGTTCATTACACATAAAAGTATCTTTTGGCAAACCACTGTTTATATTATTGGGTATAATATTTAAGCTATCCCACATATACACAGTGCCACCATACAGCCAACTTTTAACCCAAACCAAACCAGCAGTACTAAAGCTTCTTATTTTATCTGTTTTGTTGCCATCATTCCATTCAAAACTATCTGCTTGGGCAACTGCCACCAATTGCAAAGGCGCATTGCTACACAATAACGTATCGTAAAAGTGAGTAGTATTTTGCGGGATAAGGGATACATCGTCTATGTAGTACACCACAATTGCAAATTCCTTGTTCAGCCAAGGCTCTGGGTAGCCATAAGTGTTATAAAATACAGTCTCAGTACTTGAATTGAAATTTCCTATTAATAAATATTGTTCAGTTCCATTGGCTTCAAATGTACCACTTATTTCCATCCAATTAATCGTGTCGTCTAAAATTCTATTGATATCATTGTTTATTTGGGCTTTGGCTTCTATGCGCCTATTGTTTTTTAATTTGGGTATTTCACTGCATAAATAAATTCCTAATGAAGAGGTAGTATATGCTCTATTCCCAAATGTATCTAATGAAAGTAAAGTATTTAAAATATTACTTCCAGATAAACCACATGCTGAAGTAAAAAATTTACCAAAATACTTTAATCTATTAAAACATTTTGAATTCAACTTTACACACACATACTCACTAAATAACGAAGTTGGTATTGTGGGTATAATATTCTTACTTTCTTGAAATTGAAATTGGCATAATCCTATTGAAATATAAGCATTACCAGTTTTTGTTTCTTGGTAACCTTCCCAGTTTTGAGGAACACCAATTTTCCAGTCAACCATTACTTTTTTTGCACACCTATTAAAATATCCTCCTCCAAAAACACCTCCTCCCCAAACACCTCCTCCTAGACAGCCTTCACCTAAACATCTACCATTAGCCCAAAAGCCACCCCAATACATTGAATTCCAGTATGGTTGTATTGAAAACCATTTTTCAACATTGTAAATACTATCAATATTATTATCATCTGATGAGTTCAAACACTGTTTACTATTTTCAAAACTACTGTTTGGTACTAAATTAGGTTGCGCATTTGTTAATTGTACAAATAAAATTAATAAAAATATGAGCAAAAATTTAGACATGGTGCAATTTAAAATGCAATTTTATGTTTTGTTATTACAGCATTGTGGCGTTCATCGGGTGTTTGAATACTTCCTATTAATTCATTGGTTTCAAAAATCCAGTTTAGTTTTTCTTCAATTGTCCATTTTGCATAGTCATCAAGCTGCTCAGGGGTAATTGAATAATTAAAACCTTTATTTGCATTTTCTACTTTTTTGTTAAAATTATTTTCCATTATTTAATTGAGATAAAAGTAAAATATCATCATTATCTTGTTTTCTGTTCGAATATTTTTTTAATTGTATTAAATCGTTTATTGAAACAATATTTATTTTAAAATCGAACGAAGTTCTTACTTCTCGTTTATCCCATAACTCATTAAAAGGTATAGGAACATCTACCAAAACATCAAGCGACATTACATTTTTTAAATTGTTAAAATAGGAGTAAGCTATTAAATTTTTTTCCTTAATAAAACTACTTCTAACCTCTTTGTTTACCATTTGTTTGATAGAAAATGGTAACACAGCAGTATAGGATATTAATTTAGTAATATCCTCAAACTTTAATAAATTCACTTCTTCAAAATCGAGTATAATATCTATATCTGCCGTCATTCGCGGAATCCCATAAATATTTACAGCTAATCCACCACAAAGTAAATAGCGAACTCCACTTGTGTCAAGTAGTTTAAACAATTTTAAATATTCCACGTAATAATTTAAAATTCAAATATAAATTTTTTTCTTTATACCAACTAAGCAAGTGATTGTTATGACTTGTTCTAAAATAGATTTAATTAAAAAAGTGTAAAAATATGGACAAAAAAAATCCCGCACTAGCTAGCGTTCCGTTATTGAGTTTATTACTAAGCCTCTGACTGATTTTTGTATTATTGTAAATCTAACTTTTAAAACTATTTAATATTAATTTATTGCAGCCTGAGGTTGCACTATAGCCTCACTAGTGAGACGATAGCAAGCAATGTCATTAAGTTAAGGAGTTTATGACCTTGAAAAGGTCAAATGTTTATAGCAATCAAAATTGGTTCGAGGGTGCTACCCCGATGGGGTCGAATGTTTTATGGCAAATATTTTCTAAAAACATGTGACTCCGTTGGAGTCATTTCCTTTACTTAATTACATTGCGCTAGCGAGTGCAGAGGGTATCGTTCTTGCACAAATCAATATTCGTTTTACCAAAAATCTCATTTCCCAAAACCCATCACTCTATTCTCAACTCCCAACTCTCATTTCTCATTTCCCAACTCCCATTTCCCAATTCCCATTTCCTAAACTATCAACTCCCAACTACTTCATCTAGCTTTTTTTGCAAAGCAAACATTTCATCGCGCAAGCGAGCAGCTTCCATAAAGTCCATGTCTTTGGCAGCTTTTTGCATTCTTCGTTGCGTTTCCGCTATCATTTTATCCAGCTTAGGTTTGCTTAAATATTCCAAAATTGGATCAGCAGCTAAGTTCAATTCTTCTGGCTCCACATACGCTTTTGGTTCAGGAGCTAAAATGGTTCTTGCATCGGCCAATTCGGTTTGTTTTAAAATTTCCTCACGGCTACGTTTAATGGTTTTTGGAGTAATGCCATGCAATGTATTGTACGCTATTTGTTTTTCGCGCCTTCTATCGGTTTCGTTAATGGTGCGTTGCATGCTATCTGTCATTCTATCAGCATACATAATTACTTTACCTCTATCGTTCCTTGCAGCACGACCAATGGTTTGCGTTAACGATTTATCATTTCTTAAAAATCCTTCTTTATCGGCATCCATAATGGCTACCAAACTTACTTCAGGTAAATCTAACCCTTCGCGCAAAAGGTTTACACCAATCAAAACATCAAACACACCCAAACGTAAATCGCGCAAAATATCGACTCTATCCAAAGTTTTTATTTCACTATGAATATACCTACATTTAATATTCAATTTGCTCATATATTTACTCAACTCCTCGGCCATACGTTTGGTTAAAGTAGTTACCAAAATTCTATCACCCATTTTTATGCGCTCATCAATCTCGTCTAATAAATCATCCACCTGATTTAAACACGGACGCACCTCAATGGTTGGGTCAAGTAGTCCGGTTGGTCTTATTACTTGTTCCACCACCACACCTTCCGCTTGCCTAATTTCATATTCGGCTGGAGTTGCACTTACATAAACTGTTTGGCCAATCATTCCCTCAAATTCATTGAACTGCAAAGGTCGGTTATCCATGGCAGAAGGCAACCTAAAACCATATTCCACCAAGTTTTCTTTTCGGCTTCTATCGCCACCATACATAGCGCGCACCTGAGGAATACTCACATGGCTTTCGTCCACCATTAACACAAAATCTTTTGGAAAATAATCTAAAATACAAAATGGCCTATCACCCGGTTTACGTTTATCCATGTATCGGCTATAATTTTCAATGCCACTGCAATAGCCTAATTCGCGCATCATTTCCAAATCAAAATTGGTACGTTCTTCCAAACGTTTTGCTTCTAAGTGTTTTCCTATCGATTTAAAATATTCAATTTGCGCCACTAAATCATCTTGAATTTCGCGCATGGCTTCATGTAATTGTTCTTTAGGAGTTACATAAATATTTGCAGGGAAAATGGCACAATCTTGCACCGACTCTTGTTTTTTACCACTTACAGGGTCAATGATATCAATGGCTTCAATTTCATTTCCAAAAAATGAAATACGAAAGGCAAAATCTGCATAAGCTGGAAACACATCCAACACATCGCCTTTTACTCGAAAGTTACCTCTGTTAAAATCGGCTGTGGTGCGGCTGTAAAGCGAATCGACCAAAGCATACAAAACGGTATTACGCACAATTTTTTGCCCAACATGCAAACGCACTATACTGCTTTCATAATCTTTGGGATTACCAGCGCCATAAATACAACTTACCGAGGCTACTACCAATACATCTCTTCTGCCCGAAAGCAAAGCCGAAGTAGTAGAAAGACGCATTTTTTCTATTTCTTCGTTAATAGCTAAATCTTTTTCTATATAAGTATTGCTCGAGGGAATAAAAGCCTCGGGTTGGTAATAATCGTAATACGATACAAAATATTCAATTCTGTTTTCAGGAAAAAACTGTTTAAACTCGCTGTAAAGCTGAGCCACCAAAGTTTTATTATGACTTAAAATTAAAGTAGGCCTTTGCACTTGAGTTATTACATTGGCCATAGTAAAAGTTTTACCACTACCTGTTACCCCTAATAATACTTGACTTTTATCGCCACGGTTCAATCCTTCTACCAACGATTTGATGGCAGTAGGTTGATCGCCTGATGGCACATACTCGCTTGTTAACTTAAATTCCACTTGGCAAATTTATGGAGTTTATGATTTGAAAGTGAATATTTTTAGAATAATAATTTATTTTATATTTATTTCAAATTTGTACTTTGTACTTTGTATTTGGTCAATGATATAAATATAATTTTTACCTTTAATTTCATTTGGTATAAAAACTTGAGTAAAATTCCACCATTTTTCATCACCTGAATTCGGCACATTGGGTATTGCTTCTTCAAGGTCAATTCTATAAACTTCTTTTTCAGCAGAATCTTTAACAATTAAACTAAAAAATTTGAAATTAGCTGCTCCAATTGTTCTGCGAGTTATATATAAATCAACACTAATAAACACATTTTTATTGTAAAAATTTAACATTTCCACTTTTTTAATTGAATCCCACATCTCAGCTTCAGATTTTTTTTCAATTTCCCTTTTTATTTGATCAAAAGTTTTAAAATCAATATTGGTTATACCACGTAAATTATTTTCTCCTTCTAATCTTAATATATTGTTTCCATTAAAATTTTTTATTTAACCTATTTCCCAAATATTAGTAAAAATATTTTCATTTTTTTGAGCAAATGAAATATTCAATAAAGACGTAAATAATAGAATTAAAATTACTCTCATTTTATTTGTTTACTAGTAATTTCATTTTTTCTTCAAGCATTATTTCATCTCCTTCTGTATAACCAACATGACTATAAACAATGTTACCATTTTTATCCAATAAAAAAGTATGTGGGGCATTTACTACATTCATAGCACGCATCAAATCACTATTTACATCAAGCAATACATCAAAAGGCCATGCTTGTCCGTCAACATAAGGTTTTACTTTCATTACGTTTCTTGCATTATCTATAGAAACAGCAACAACAATTACGTCATATTTGGTTTTCCATTCTTCATAAAGTTCGCTTATGTTATTTAATTCTTTTTTGCATGGTGTACACCATGTTGCCCAAAAGCTAATAATTACCATTTTGCCTTTTTTAGCATAATCTTTTACGTTTACCATTTTGCCATTTATGTCTTTTAGGCTTAAATCGGGTAAAGTTTGTTTTTGGTCCTGTGTAAAGCCAATATTTAAAGCTAAAAACGCTAAAGTAGTTAAAATGAATTTTTTCATGATGAGTGAATTATTATTTGGTAAATTAAAATTATAAATAGCATATATCAAAGTTACTGCCAAAAAATTTTTTTCAAGTTCGTAAAAAAAAATGAAACATTTTTGGCAAGCATTTTGTATTGTTGAAGTAAAATTTAAAAAAATTATGAAAAAATTAATTATAGCTTTCACAGCAGTAGGTATTTTATTAAGTTCTAATTGCGGAAACAGAAAAATAGAAAGAGTTGACCCAAACACCATAACCGATATAAGCGGAAAGTGGAATGACTCAGACAGTAAAATGGTTTCGCAAGAAATGATAAATGATGCATTGGTAATAAGTAGAAACTGGATTGCACAATTTGAGTCGGCAAGAAACAGAAAGCCAGTTGTTATAATTGGCAGTGTTAGGAACAAAACAAGCGAATATATTGATGCAACTATGTTTATAAAACACATGGAAATAGCATTTATAAATGGTGGTAGTGTTAGCGTGGTTCAAAGTGCCGATGAGCGCAACCAAGTGAGAGATGAAAGAAACGACCAACAAACTTTTGCAAGTGAAGAAACTAAGAAAAGATGGGGCTTAGAAAAAGGTGCTGATTTTATGATGAATGGAGTAATCACATCTATTGTTGATGAATATAAAAACAGAAAATCGATTGCTTACCAAGTTAATTTGGAACTTACCAACTTAGAAACCAACGAAAAAGTTTGGATAGGTCAAAAACAAATTAAAAAGTTAGTTAAAAATTAAACTTTCACATTTAATATAAGCCTACTATATGTAGGCTTTTTCAATAAAATTAATCAAAAATTTTATCAAAAAATTAGGTTACATATTAATTTTTGGTGTGGTCATTATGCTTTCTGCATGCGCCACTTATTATCAAAAACAATTTGATTTGATGCAATATGTTTACAGCGGTAATATTG
The DNA here is from genome assembly GCA_037141455.1 of Bacteroidota bacterium. Classification (GTDB taxonomy): domain Bacteria; phylum Bacteroidota; class Bacteroidia; order UKL13-3; family UKL13-3; genus JAAFJM01. The sequence goes on along the minus strand of JBAXCN010000016.1, from coordinate 3,340 downwards.
AGCAAGCAGAGCACTTATTAAAAGATGCTAAATGGGAAAAGCCAACTAGAAATATTTTACTTTTTTATTTAAACAAAGGAACCATTTTGTGGATGAATGGAAAAAATAAAGAGAGTTTAGAATATTTTTTAAAAGCAGATTATTTCATTGAAGATTATAGAAAAAACTATGCATCAGCTTTAGCAGCTACTCTTATAAACCCCAATTATAGTACTTACAACGGAGAAACATTTGAGCAAGTTTTGGTTCATTATTATGCCACAATGAATTTTGTTCAATTAGAAGATTTTGATAACGCTTTGGTAGCTTGCAAAAGAATGATTGCAGCAAGCCAACGCATGAACGATTTAATGGGTAAAAATAATAAATACAAACGCGATGCTTTTGCTCACAATTTATTAGGAATGATTTATGAAGCTCAACACGATTATAATAGTGCATTTGTAGCTTATAGAAATGCTTTAGAAATTTATAAAGATGATTATGAAAAACATTTAGGAACAAGTATTCCGTTACAATTAAAAAAAGATATTCTAAGAACTGCTAAAATGATAAACTTTAGTGAAGAAGTATATTTATATGAAAATGAGTTTAAAATGAAAGCAGAATTAATGCCTGAAGGTTATGCGCCTTTGGTATTTTTTTGGAATAATGGCCTGGGACCAATTAAAGATGAAAGTTCAATAAATTTTGCAATTACTCCCGGGCAAAATGGATATATGAATTTTATAAATACGGATTTAGGCATGAACTTTCCAATTTATGTTGGCAACCAAGATGACAGAAAAAACATTGCTGCTTTAAATGTAGTTAGAGTAGCTTGGCCAAAGTATGTTTCAAGGGCTCCTTTATACAATCAAGCAGTTTTAAAAGATAGTTTAAATAAAGAATATAAATTTGATATTGGTGAAGATATTAATGCCATAGCTTATAAAAGTTTGGACGATAGAATGTTTAAAGAAATTAGTGAAGTTATTTTACGATTTGCCTTTAAACAAATTGCAACTTCATTGGCAAAAAAAGAAAATGAAGCAGCAGGTGTTGCAGTAAGTATTTTAGGTGCCATTACCGAAAAAGCCGATACTAGAAATTGGCAATTAATACCTTATTCAATTAATTACACCAGGGCATTTTTACCTTTAGGAAAACAAAATGTAGTTTTAACTACTTCATCGGTAAAAGCTGCTGAAAACAATACTTTTTTTGTAGACATGAAAGCAGGAAAAACCAATTTTCAAGCTTTTCAAACACTTCAATTTTCTAATTATACTGATAGATTTGGAAACCCAATTAATATGTTTAACTATCATTAATAGACCATAGTTTATAGACAATGGACAATAGACCATAGTGAATAGACGATGGACAAAAGTTAATGGAATAGAGACTTTTAACCATAGTTGATATATTAAAATGTATAAATCATTTAACTTACCATCGTCCATGGTCTATAAACTATCGTCCATCGACTATAAGCTATCGTCTATCTATTGTACAAATCGCGAATGCAAACGCTAGCAACTGTGCAACCAAAAACGGTAGGCATGTAACTAATAGTTCCCACAACAGACTTTTTTCGGGTATCGTTTGGAGTTTCTACTACTTGAAATTCGGGCATGCGTTGTTCATCGCTAAAAACCACTTTTACTCCTTTGTATACGCCTAATCGGTGAAGGTATTTACGCACATATTTTGCTAAATGGCAATTGTATGTTTCTGATATATCAGCTACTTTAAGCCTAATTGGGTCCACTTTTGAGCCAGCTCCCATTGAACTTACAACTGGTATTCCTTTATCAATACAAGCTTTAATAAAATATACTTTAGGCGAAAGGGTATCAATACAATCTACTGCATAATCAAATTTATTATTATTCAATACATCTTCAGTTATTTGATCGCGAAAGTAAACCGGCAATACTTGCAATTCAAGGTCAGGATTTATATCCAATAATCTTTCAGCCAATACATCGGCTTTTACTTTATTTTCGGTGCTTTTTAAAGCTACAAGTTGTCTGTTTCTGTTTGTTGGATCCACGTTATCAGCATCAACAATGGTCATTTTACCCACTCCAGCTCTTGCTATCATTTCGGCACATATTCCACCAACACCACCTAATCCTACTACCAATACATTTGAGTTTACCAACGTTTTTAATTTATCAGGGCCTAATAAAAGCTCCGTTCTGCCCATCCAAGGTTGTACTTCTTTCATTTAATTTTTTTTATAAAAATGTTTTCAAAGTTATGAAAGATTTGGTTTTTTAAAACCAATTTACCTTTATAAACATTTTTAATTTGTAAACTAATTTTAAAAAGCCTCTCAAAGTATTTTTTTGAGAGGCTTTTTAATTAATTACTACTCTATTTTACCACACTCATGGTTTTGGTGAGTTTTATACTGTTATCAACTACTATTGAGTAGTAGTATAATCCGTTAGCTAAGTTGCTACCGTCTATTTGTATTTTATCAATAGGTTTATTCAGTTTTTGGTTAAATACAGTTTGCCCTAATACATTGGTAATGCGTAACTCTGCTTGATTAAAACTTTGCCATATTTGGTAATCAATAATGGTAGAGCTGTTAAAAGGGTTAGGGTAGTTAGCTAAAAATAATGTTGGATTTTGAGTGTTGAATTTTGAATTAATTACTGTACTATTTTGAATTATACCCTCACTATTTTTACTATTGGTTTCATAAAACGCTGGTTTAGGTGCCGTTTTTAAGCTGCCTCCTAAATGCAATGAATCTACCCAAACGGTATCGCAATACATAAATGAACTACACTTGTTGCTTGCTGTTAGGCATACCACATAGTTGCTATCAAAGGCAGGGAAAGTGTGCAGTGCGTTTAGTTCAAAACTGTTTACACTGCCATCGCCAAAGTTCCATTCGAAACTAGTGGCATTGCTTACGGGTTGAGTGTAGTTTACCAAATATACAGTACTGTCTAACTGAAAACCGGGTGCAAACAAAGGTGTTAAAAGGGTGTATATTATGTAAAAAACGAGTTACAAACTCTTTTTTCATTTAAAATCCGTAGTCCCCTCTGCTATGGCTTGGCGGAGACTACGGATAGTAGTGAAACAAAGCCATTGGGGCAGTAGTATTTTGCCCATCAATTTTAAATTCGCCCCATACTGGCCTCCAAGGGCTAGCTAGCCAATCGAAAAAATCGTTTAAAAAGTCCGGCCACTGTTCTTTTGATAATGCTTGAATTTTATTTTTTGTTATTTTATTTTTAATTTTTTTTGCTTCCGTTACTTGGCATACTGCCAATAATAATAGCAATGTGTAAATCGTTTTTTTCATTGTTTTATTTTTTAAGGTTGTAATTCG
>JBAXCN010000015.1:0-45124 GCA_037141455.1 Bacteroidota bacterium | reverse complement strand
TTTTCTGTAATTGCTCTAAGTATTAATCTATCGGTTTCAATAGTTGGTAAGACTTCAAAATTTAGGTTTATCATTTAGTAAAATTAAAAAAAAATTACCACATTTTATTTCCACCAAAACCTACACCAATTCCAATATTATAAATAAATCCACTTAAGTTTTGACCTAAATTTGTGCTGTTATTTAAGTAGCTAATACCAGTGTTAAGTGAAAAATAATACAAAATATTATACCTATAAGTTACTGAATGACCAATTGATATACGTGGACTTAAATCGTTAACTACTTTCGAAGTTTCTTTATCAACGTATTGTGTTAACATATTTAAACCTAAACCTGAAGAAAAAAATAAAGCTAATTTATTATATCTGTAGTATTTATAATCAGTTTGGAGCATTATATTGTTTGCAGATGCTGATATTGCTTTTTTATTTGTGTTATTGAAATTAATAAAGTAGTTAGGATAGTTTGTGAACATGACATCTAAAAGACATTTAAAAGTATAATTTTTATGAATGTAACCAAGTCCAAAATCAAAAGAACCAAAATAACCCGCTTGTTTAATATTATTATTAATTGAATTTACATTATTAATATTAAAAAATACACAAAAGTCCATTTCCTTTTCATAAAATTCATTTTCATATGCTTTGGTGTATGCGTTTTCCATAACCCATTTACTATATACAGGGCGATATATAGCACCTGATTTTCTAAACTTTGAAAAATTTATAAATCTTTCCAAACAAATTAATTCCCTTTCAAAATATTGTTTAAGTTTAATAGTATTTTTAAAATTGGTTGAGTCAGTTTCAAAAAGTATTGTATCATTTAGTAAATTTTGAATACTGTCAATTATTTTATAGTAATTTGTAAATGACAACTTTTGATTTTGTAAAAAGGAATCATTTTCAAAAAGGTCTTTACTTATACTATACATTGTTCTACTGTTTCTTTTATAAATTAAGTTTTCATAAGCATTTATATTTATGCTTATATCCTTAAACAAATTGGCTAAATTTTTATAAAAATCTTCGCTAATTTTTAAATTTATAAGCTGAGTTTCTTTTAGTTTTTGTTGGTATTGTATAATACTATCGAAGTTGTATTTAGGTTTAATATTTTGTTTTATAAAATCCGATTGTTTTCTATTAAACCAATTTGGATAACTAATAATATTTTCTCTTAATTGCCACATATCGTCATCGGGCAAATGCCCAGATGAAAATAAGTAAGGATCAGTTTGGAAATAGTACCAAAAGTTTCCGTTTAGTTGTTTATTGTATTCGTACCTATTACTAGCCCAAGTAACATCGTACAAATACCATTTGCCATCAATGCGAGCAGCATTCCAACCATGCCGTGTATCGTTTAACTTCGATAGATTAATTTTATCTTTAGAATAAGCAAAACCAGTTATAACTTCACATTGAATATTACATTTTGTACAAATAGTATGGAATAAATTAGCATACCCCGCACAAACCGCAATTCGATTCTTAAAAACTACTTTATCTTCCTGATTATAAAATGAACCATAACTCATCTTTAATAATTTATAGTCGTACAAAATATGAGTTGCAATCCATACATAAATTGCCTTTATCTTTGTACTATCTTCCTTGTAAGTATTATTAAAATAGGAAGCTAAACTATCAATATTTGTTTCGTATTTTTCGGGAACTAGGAATAAATCTTCAGTTTTTAATCCCTTTTTTTGAGCAAAAGATAAATTTGATATTAAAATAATGAAGAAAAACAGAAACACTTTCATAGTGCAAGTATGCTTTAATTAATTAAAAAAGAAACAGATAATTTTTTGTTTTTTTAAAAATTAATTCATATTCTATAATTAAATTTAAATTATTTAGGTTTTCAGGAATTGCAATTTTTCTAAAATTATAAGCATGCATATATATTAAACACTGCTCTTTGTTTATTTTAAAATAAATTAAAGCTTATAAACAGTAAATCTATTTTTTTTGTTATTGTTTGGGTCTTTTATTAGGATTTCTTTTGTTGTGAAAACAAGACAGTATTCGAACCATTTTTTGTGTTTCGTTTATTTCAAAATAAATAGAATAAGGAAAGGTATTAATTTTTAAAGCCCGGATGTTTTTGTACCGTAAATTAAAAAAGGGATTATTTTCTAAAGTAGTGTATGTTTCAATAAGTGATTTTATAAAAATTTGAGGAGCATTAGTGCTGTACAAAGAATAATAATCAATGGCATTTTCTATTTCTTTTTGTGCCCTAGGCGAAACAATAATTTTATAAGCCATATTTAATATTAAGGTTTTTTATAGAATCATCGCTTGTAAAGTATGTTTTTTCATCTTCTTGCAAGCGTTCATCCAAAACAGATTTCATTTCGGTGCTAAGTTCAAAATCATCCTCATCTTCTTCTACTGTAATAGTAATGGGTTTAGATTTGAAAGTGGCTTTGATAGCATCTAAAATATCAGCGCTAACCTCCTGTGCAGATGTTAAATGATAGGTAGTGTACATAATTTATTATTATTTTTTTTTACTTTACAAAAGTAACACTATATATAATTTGAACAAGTAAATAAGCAAATTGAGCATTTGCATTATGAATTTAATATTTTTTTAAAAACTCCAAGCGTTATGGGCTTAACTTTAAGGTGAAAGAAAGTAGTTTGTGAATAAGTTTTTTAATAGAAAAATTGATTTATTGCAATTTTATTGTTTATGAAATAATTTTAGGTTTTCAGGAATTGTAGGAGTCAGTTTATAAATCTTAACTGTGCATAATAAATTTTGTATATGAAACTTTTTTTGAAAAAATGTAACAAAGGTAATTTGTAATAAATTACAGATATTTAAAAATTCTTTTCTAAAAAAAACTAAAAATAATTACAATATATTTGAACTATGGAAATTTTAACAATAGAAATTGATACAATAGAACATGTAGAAGAACTGAAAAAAATATGTGAGTCACTGCCTTTTGTTAAAAATATTTCAACTGTAAATAAAGTAAAACTTACGCCCCATAACATAGCTTTTGGCATAGGTAGGCTTGCTTCAGATATTGAATTAGCCGAATATTTATCTACTCAAAATTACACTTCAAATATTAATGAAGAGGATTTACTTTTAGAGTTAGATAAGGTGAATTTATGAAATTAATATTTAAAGAACCTGCTCTTAAAACACTTCGTTTGCAAAGAGATTTTTTAGATTCAAAAAACACAATTGGTAGTGGTAACAGATATGTTTTAAAATTTAAAGACAGCATTAAATCATTTGCCCAACCAAACACTCAATATGATAAATGTAACAATACTGTTTTATTAAAATTTGGATATTCTTGCGTAACAATTGGCAAATGGATCGTGGCTTTTAAAATAGAAGAGGAAAATTTTATTGTTTATGAAATAATTTTAGGTTCATTATTACAATAAAAAAAAGAGCCGTTCAATTGAACGGCTCTAGTATATTTTTTCAATTAATTTACAGCAGGCAAGTAACCATACTTTTTTCCTAGCTCCAATTGGTTTTCAAGGAAATTGGTAGGGTATTCTACTTTTACATCTTTTATTTTATCTCCATCCATTACTGGTACTAACTTAGGTTGTATAAAGCCTTTATAAGCAGCAACGTTTAGTTTGTTAAATCTATCTTTTACTTCTTTCAAAAGTTCTTGGTCAACCTTTACTCCATAAGTTTCAACTAGAGCAGTTGCCGCTTTGTAATCGCCTTCGCTTTTTATGCGTTGTATTTCTTTTAATAACTGGCCAAATAAAGTACGTAGTTTGTCGTAATCATTTATTTTAACATAGGTTTTTCCATCGCGTTTTACAAACTCAATTACATTGTCTTTTTTACCCATTTCGTAAGCCCATTTTGCATTTAATTGGCGGTTACGCATGTGTGCTTCTTCTAAGTTTTCGCCAATATTTAAGCGGGTTAATTGTGTTATTAAACCATTCATTATGTAGCCATCATACTCTGCTTTACCACAATCTAAACTAGGCATTATTTTCATATCAACTAATTTTTTATCAAGTACATAATACAACGCTACTAAGTCGGCACGAGCTTCTTCCAAAGTACTTGCATAGTTTTTAAGGGTTTGGTCAGGGTCACCAACATTTTTGTTTATTTGTCCGCTTGCGTGGCCAATTACTTCGTGCATATCGGTATGTAAATCGCCTGCCAATGAACCATATTCTTTTGCTCTAGCAATTTGTGCTTCGTTTTCGGCAAACTCTTTTAGCATAGGGCTTTTGGCACCAACTATATTATAACTATGCACAATATTACTTAGCGAAACCGATTTACTTCCATGCTGCTGACGAATCCAATTGGCATTGGGTAAGTTTATTCCTATTGGAGTAGCAGGTGCAGCATCGCCTGCCTCTTGTATTACAGTTATTACTTTAGCAGTAATGCCTTTTACTTCTTTCTTTTTATGTTCAGGAGCAATTGGCGAATTGTCTTCAAACCATTGTGCTTCGGCAGCCACAGCAGCTATGCGTTTAGTAGCTTCCATGTCTTTCATTGAAACTACACTTTCAAAACTTGCACGTTTGCCTATTGCATCGCCATAAACTTCAATAAAACCATTCACTACATCCAATCTCGAATCTACATCATTTACCCAAGCTATGTTGTATTCATCCCATTTTTTTAAATCGCCAGTTTTGTAATATTCAATTAATAGTTGTAATGTTTTTTTCTGTTGATCGTTTTCGGCAACAGTAACTGCTTTTTCTAACCAATACACTATTTTTTCAATAGCAGCAGTATACATTCCACCAACTTTCCATACCTTTTCTACTACTTTGCCATTTTCTTTCATCATTTTACTATTCAATCCCCACGAAATTGGCGTTGCATCATTTTTTTTCATTCTAGCATTGTAAAAATCTTCTACTTCTTTTTGGGTAACTCCTTCATAAAAATTATTTGCCGATGCTTTAATATTATCAATACCCGAAGCCAAATCAACTATTTTGTTTTCTAGCTTTTCATCAAAAATAATTGGATGAATTTTTTCTAAAAATTCATCCACTGTTTTACCATTTAAAGGCAATAATTTTTCATCAGATGCTTTAACTAAATCGCTAAAAAAATTAAAATTACATTCGGGAACAAATTTTAAGCTAGAGTAATGGTGGTGAATTCCATTTGAAAAGAAAACTCTTTTTGCATAAGTTTCAAATTGTTTAAATTCATCTGAATTCTTATCGCCTTTGTAACTTTCAAAAATGGCTTCAATGGTTTTGCGAATGGTTAAATTGTGTTTGTATTTTTGGTCGTAAATAATATCTCTGCCGGCATTTGCAGCTTCAAATAAATAATAAGCCAATTCTTTTTGCGATACCGACAAATCGTTAAAACCTTCCACTTCGTACCTCAATACTTGTAAGTCGGCAAAATTATCGCATTCTACATCAAATGTATTTTCGGTTTTAGTGCTGTCTTTATCAGTCATATTCGAATTGCTACTATTACCACAACTAGTTAGTATTAAACTAGTTCCTGTTGCAATAGTTAATATTAGTTTATTTATTTTCATATTAGTTTTCTATATTTATTTTTTTAGTTATTAAAAAATTGGAAGCTGTTATTAGTTTTAAAATATAAATGCCTTTTGGCAATTGTGCTACATTAATTTCATTGTTAATTAATTTCTCTTCAGCCATTAATTTTCCAGTTAAATTATAAATAGTATAATCTACTATTTTTTCAGTGCATGTTATATTTAAAAAAGTACTTGCAGGTTGAGGGAAAACGGTGAAATTTACATTTTTTAAAGCTTCATTTACCGAAACATTAGTTGCACCTTCGTTTCCAGTTAACAATGGAACATCAGTTTCATTTTCGTAAGCACATTTTATAATATTTAAACTGCTTCCATCTTTTGAAATATTAATTAATACCCAAAAATAATAGGTTTCAACTCCACCAGTAAATGTTAACTTACCACCAATGTATTGGTTTCCTTTTCCTTTATAATCCGTGTAACCTAAACTTGGGCTTTGTAAAAATATTCCATTCGATTTCCAAGTTGTATTTTTTTCAAACGATTTGTCATTACCAATTTTTATGGGGTAATGATTGTTTCCACTTATAGTAGCTGTAGCTAAATAAAAGTTTCCAGCAGGTCCAATTCTTCCAGTTACTGTTATTGCTCCATTAGCAAAATAGTTGAAAGTTAAGTCGTAACTACCATCGCCTGTAATATCTAATTGATATTGTGTTGCTATACTGTCTACCGTTTTATTTACATCGGTATTTATTATTGCTGCTGAAGTTAGTTTTAAAATAAAGAATAAATTAATTAAAATAAAGATTGTTTTTTTCATGTTGTAAATTTTTTGATACTTTTTGCAAAATATAAGTATTTTTTAAAAAATAAAACTTTAGTACAAAATAGCTTAATTGCATACGTATGTTAAATTTAAAAAGCAGGTCGGACACGAAGGAATTATTAGACAATGATGATATTCCAAAACTTGATTTATACCAAAATTTAAAAGAATTAAATTTTATAAATACTTGGCTTGGTGGACATAATGTGACTTTAAAAGGGTTCAATCAATTTAATTTTGAAAAAGACAAAGCATACACCCTAATTGATATTGGTTGCGGTGGAGGTGACAATTTAATTATAATAGCAAAATGGGCACGTAAAAATGGACTTACTTTTAACTTAATTGGAGTTGATTTAAAGGAAGATTGTGTTACTTATGCAACCCAACATTGCAAAAATTATAAAGAAATTAGTTTTATTAATAGTGATTACAGGGATTTGCCAAACTTAAATATTGAGTTTGATATTGCATTGGCTTGTTTATTTACACATCATTTAAAAAGTAGTGAAATTAGTAATCTATTAATTTGGTGTAATACAAATGCAAAATTGGGATTTATAATAAACGACTTACACAGGCATTTTTTAGCTTACTTCTCCATAGCGTGGTTAACTGCTATTTTTAGTAAATCGTATTTGGTAAAAAATGATGCAAAATTATCAGTAGCCAGGGGATTTATTAAAGCAGATTGGGAGCAAATTTTATTGCAAAGCAATATTGCAAAGCAAAAAGTTAAAATTAAATGGGCTTGGGCTTTTAGGTGGCTGGTTGTTGGGAGTTGAGATATGAGAAATGAGATTTGAGAAATGAGATTTGAGAAATGAGATTTGACAAATGAGATTTGAGAAATTTGATTTGAGAAATTTGATTTGAGAAATTTGATTTGTTTTTTCAAAAACCAAAAAAAGGTGCTGAAAATATTCCCCCTTGTGCGATGGATTTGCGCTAGTGAAGGGTGCCGAAAGCTTTCGGCATTAGGGATGTTTTAATAAAATAATGTTTTACGAATACAGCGCCAATGATAAACCCAATATTGATATTTGAAAGTTTATAATTAATATTAATTAAAAAATATAATATATACAATTAACTAAAACACAATATTTAAAAATCAAATTTTATCTAAAATAAATCACAATAAATTAAAGTAAAAATAACAATTGCCAATAAAAATGAACTTATTATTGCGAATCAAAATTTTTAGTTTTTAATGTTAAAAAAACCTTTAATAACAGTATTATTAGCCGTATACAATACCCAATTTGAATTGGTGAAGCGTGCTATTAATTCGGTATTGAAACAAAACATGCAAGATTTTGAGTTAATAATTATTGATGATGGAAGCGATATAAACTACCAGCACGAATTGGTTAATTACACCTCTTTATTTCCCTCTATTATTTCTTATATCTATCATCCAAACTGTGGTCAGGCTGAATCAATAAACCGTGGTATTAAAAAAAGCAGCGGGCAATACATTACCATTATAGATGCCGATGATGAATTTAAACCCAATCATTTGAGCAGTTGTTTGGAGCAAATGGAACATGCAGATTTAATTGCATCAAATACTCATACTGTGGTTGATAATGAGGCAGATTATTATATTCCAGATAGGTTAGATACAACGAAGGTAATTCATGTAGATGATTGTATTTTGTTTGCTACCCTTTTTGGCAAAAGAGAAGTATTTGTAAATAATCCTTTTTACAGTATGTATAGTGCTGATGCAAATTTTTATGAAAGGGTTTCGAATAGTTATAAAGTTAAAAAAGTTAATCTTCGTACTTACATTTATTACCGAAATATTCCAAATAGCACCTGTGCAAAATTAAAAAACAGTATGTTACAGGCTGAAGTAAACTAACTATAAATGCCTAAACAATTTATTTTTGCTTGCCTTTTCACTGGTGTTTACGATGTAAATCGTTCAGAAACTTTAGCCAACAATGATTATTCGTTAATTGAAAAATGGGTAAGCTCTATTACATCTTTAAAACTTCACGGTATTATTTTCCATAATAGCTTCTCGGCAGATACAGTAGCTAAATATAGCAGTGAATTTATAACTTTTAAGCAAGTTGAGTATAATCCTATTTACAATTTAAGTGTGTATAGGTATTTTGTTTATTTAGATTATTTATTAAAAAATCCTATCGAAATAGAATCGTTATTTGTAACAGATAGCACCGATGTAGAAGTGGTTAATAATCCTTTTGAACAGCCATTGTTTAAGGGCAATTCAACCTCATTGTTTTGTGGTGATGAACCATCTACTTTAAACAACGAATGGATGATGAAACATTCTACCCATTTCCGAAATCAAATACCAACTTTTGCAGCTTACGAGCAAAAATTTGCAAATGAAACGTTACTTAATTGTGGAATAATAGGAGGGAGTATAGAAGTTATGACAGATTTACTTACCGAATTGGTGAACTTTCATACTCTTTATAACCAAAATAATAAAGCAGCATACACAGGCGATATGGGTGCATTTAATTATATAGCACGCAATAAATTTAATATCCAACTATTTCACGGAGCACCAATAAATACAATTTTTAAAGGTTACGAAACCAATAACAACAGCTGCTGGTTCAGGCATAAATAATTGTATTGTATGCAACATTCAACACTAATAAAAGCATATTTTATAACTTATTTTTTTAATAAAGCAAACCAAACATCCAAAGTGGTATTACATTTAGTATTGGTTGTTCTATATCATCTTTTACAATCCAAGCATTTTCAAGTCCTTCAATTTGTTTTTGTCCCTTACTTTTTCCGCCTACTTCAAAGGTATATTTGTCATTAATAATAAAATCGGCTTGATTAGAAAGATGCACTTTGTGAAAGGTTTGCAATTGAGATACAAAAAAAGTTTCTCGAACGGTTCCAACCAAAGATTTTTCTTCTGCAAGTGCCTTGAGTAATGTAGTATTGTTAAGCACAATTTTTTCTGGTTTCTGCAATATAGCAATACTGTTTCCAGTTGGAAATAATAAAGTAATAATTTTGGCTTGTTCTAAATAGTACAAATAATTATTTAACGAATTGCGATGTATTCCTGTTTTAATAGCCAAGTTCGATATATTGGGTTTAAACGGAACTTGTTGGGCAATTATATAAATTAATTGCAATATCTTTTTAGCATTTCGTATGTCAAAATCCTTTAATTCTGCCATATCTATTTCTACAATTGTTCTAATTAATTGGTTAATGAGCTGGTGTACCGATGCTGTATCGACAAGCCCAAACGGATAATAACCATAATTCAAATAGTTGCCAAAATGGTTCATCGGTCGAAAATTTTTAGGTATTATTTTCTTTATTGTAGCGTTGTTAAATAATAAATCATCTAAACTAAAAACGGGTAAGTCTATAATGCCTAGCATAATTAAATATTCCCTAAACGACAAACCTACCAATTCATACATTAAAGCTCTTCTACTTAAATCACCTTCTTGTTTTGCAATATCAATAATGGACGAACCAGTAAAAATAATTTTTAGATCGGGATAAAAATCGTAACAGTTTTTTATTTCCTTTGACCAATTTTTATATTTATGCACCTCGTCTAACACTAAAATAAGACCTCCGTTTTTATAAAACTGGCTTACCGTTTCTTTTAAGGAATGATTGGTAAAATACAAATCATCTAACGAAAAATAGGCGGCTTTTTCAGTAGGTAAATTTTGTTCTTTTATCCATTGTAACAAAAGCGTTGTTTTTCCTGTTCCTCTTGCACCTTTTATTCCTATTAATCGGTTTTCCCACTTGATAAAACCAAATAAATAGCGTTTAAAATCAAGACTCACACTGTTTACCAATCTATCGGATTGTTCTAATAATGTAATCATAGTTTACAATTTTGTGCTACAAATATATAAAACTGCACAATATATTGTGCAAAAAGTAAAAAAATATGCATATTATATTGTGCATTTTTAGTAGATAGTTTTAATGCAAATCAAACAATTGAGTCGTTTTATAATAATAATAAATGGTCGAATTTTAAATACTAAATACAAGTTGTTGTTGCCAATAGCAATCAATCAACCTACCAACAACTTTTTGCCACAGATTTCACAGATTCCATCACAACAGTTTATTCTGTAATACCGCCTGAGCGGTATCCCTTGTTTAGTAACCAATATTGCTTTTATAAATTAGCTAAAATAGAATTGCTTTTTAGTTTCACTATAAAACTAATAAGGGCTGATGATGTTATTTTTTAAGTGAACTTGTAATTAATTCTTTTAACACTATTCTATTCTATATTTTTTAATGTATTTGCAAAAATCAACTTGACTTTAATGATATAGTTTTTAATAAAATAATATATATTTGAATATTAATCAACTATATTATGAAAAAAATTACTGCAACAATTCTCTTCCTATTATTTTTTGGCGGGGTAAAAAAATCAATTTCTCAATCATCATGTGTTAAAACATCTTACAACAAAGTTTTTAATCCATACGATTGTAGCAATGTAAACCAAAACATCATTGCAAATCCAGGTTTTGATGTTACGTCATCAACTGATTGGACAGCAATTCCTTCGGCAAGCAGGGCAGTATTAACTTCAGGTGGATATGCTTCAACCGCTAAATGTATGAAACTAATTTCATTAAATACTTCTGATGGTGATGCTATGATTAGTCAAACAATTCCAAATTTAACTCCAGCAACAACATACAAAATTACAGCATATTTTAAATCAAATTTGGCTGTTAATGTGAGTACTTTAAGTGCTACTCTGCAAGTAAGATTAAACTATGTTGGTGGAGCATCAAACACATATTCATCTACTTTTTATCCAAATAGCACATGGACAAAATATTCATGTACATTTACTGTACCAGGAACTGCAGGTTTGCTTACTTCAATGGTTCAAGTAATGGTTTATAGAGGCCAAAACAATAGTATATTTGTTGATAAAATTGAACTTCCTGATTCATCAAGATTATATTCATTTGTAAATGAAAGAAAACCAACAGCACCAACTGGTATCTTTCAAGATTCATTTAAAGGAACCGGAGGTAATTTACTTCCGTGCAATAAATGGTTGGTAGTAAAAAAAGCTTGGGGCAATAATGGAGATACACCAAGTAATAATGGGGTAGTGCCAGAAAATGTAAAACTTGTTTATGGTGGTGGCATTCGTTTTATTGGCCATGGCGATAATTACACAGGTTCTGTTAGAGGTTCAGATTCTATAATGGGAAATGGTAAAATTAGGGTTGGGGCGTGCATTGCCACAAAAGATTATTATGCATCGGGAAAATATGAAGTAGTGGCAAAAGTAACTCCCGGAATGATTAATGCCTTTTGGACTTTTCACTATATTGAAGATCCAGATTACCAAAGTGGTGGTATTAAAAATACTGAGATAGATTTTGAATTTCCTGGTAGTCCTGGTGGTGGCACTTATACGGGTTCTGGAGTGGTTACAAGTACTGGACATAAAACTGTTATAGATGACATGAATTTAAATACTTGGGGTGGCTTATGTAATGGTGAAGGATTCCACAGTTCCCAAAGGTATAGAACACCAGGGGGAAGAGACCTTTCTCAGGCATTTCATAAATACACAATTGTTTGGCGAACTGGTGGAGGAGGGGTAACCCCTTCTATTAAATGGTATGTGGATGATACCTTGGTAAAACAGGAAACAAATGCCCAACATATTGGTTTTAGGGCAGCAAGGTTTTGGATAGGAGTTTGGTATGGTAAAAATGAATGGGTGAATGGGTACAACAGTGCTGTAATGGCCTATTCCGAAAAATACATGGAAGTAAAATCTGTTAAAATTACGCCTTATTATGATGCGAATGATGTATATGAAAACGAAACTGTTCCTGCAGTAGGATATGTTACCAATCAATATGCTGGCTATCCTCGTTACCCAACTTCAAGTATGGGCAAGTATGACGAATCAATCAATGATGCAGAGAAAGAAAACATAGAATTGAGTGATTTGAATGATATAAAAACCAAGGTAGAAATTTTTTCTAATATGAGTGATGGCTCTATTAAATTAAAATTAATCAGCAATAGCAGTAATGATAAATTTTCGAAGATTAATATTCATAATTTAAATGGCCAATTGATTGAAACCATAAACATAGAAAATCAATCACAAGAGGTTGAATTCAACTTTGGAAATAGTTTTAAAAATGGCATTTATATTATTGAAGGAATTACAACTGGAGGTACTCCTTTTAATAAAAAATTTACTATTTTAAATTAACACATTCTATGCAATAAATAATTGTTTTATTTTGCTAAAAAAACCAATTGACTTAATAATCAGTTGGTTTTTTTTATTCGTTCATCTGCCAACGCTAGCGACTCACTAGTGTTTTTATTACTTTACCTCTGGCTATTATTCCAATTGCTGCCCAAATGAAATGGGTTAAAACCCATTTCTATTGTTTTGAAAAGGCAAATTGTTTTTTAAAGGGCTAAAGCCCATTTCCCGTCAGCTGCCCGTTGTTGTGTCTCCTGACCAACAACATGTTTTCCCGCAGATTCCGCAGATTCCGCAGAACATAAGTTTGTTCGTCATTGCGAGGAACGAAGCAATCTCAAGCGAACAAGGTTATAGTAGTTGTTGTTGGCGATTGCTAACGGTATCAAACCAACAACTCATTTTCCCGCATTCCGATGTGTAGGAAGCAGATAAACGCAGAGGTTTCCGCACGCTTTTCGTCATTGCAGTTCCGCTTGAGAGGAAGAAGCAATATCAAGCGTAAAAGCCTATAATCGCTGTTTTTTTAAGGCACAAATATATTTGCCTCTGATTTCGCAGATAAACGCAGAATTTCCAGTAAAATGTTGAATAAATTATTTAATGTTTTGGCGATATAAGAATCTTTAATCACATTAAATCCTTCCCTACCAATTTTCTTGGTTTCAGAAAAAATACAGTTGAGGAAATTAAATTTGAATCAATATTAAATGCTAAAACATCATATAGTTATCCTTTTTATTTTCTACTTGTTCTAACTTTAAAATGAAAAGTGCCGGTAATTGGTTTAATATTAGTTTCATTTCCAACTTCTTTAGCTAACATTACATATCTGCACTTTATATTAAATAAGCAATAAGTGGGTTCAAAACCTACATATTTAATTTCCGTAACTTGGTTATAACTATAATTAGAAAGGCTATCAATGCTTACTAGTCGCAAACTGCTGCCGCTATTTAATGGTAATTTTTGAGAAAATTCGAAAGGTGAATTATTTTCATAAAAGTTCCTAATTGAATACTTTTTCAAGTTAGATAACTTAACCATTTGTGAACTATCGGCAGGCATTGAAAAACAAAATGTTTCTAAAGTAGAAGCCGATGTTGCCGAAACATAATTTGTACTGTCATTTAAAAAATCAGGAAATAAATTTAATTGCTCGCAATTAATGGTTCTACTCCAATCGGGCGTTACAAAACTTAAATGCAACTGATTACTAATTCCATTTGAGTCAATTAAATTTTCTGTTGATTTAGAACATGAAATTATTAATAGAAGTGTTAATACTGAAAGTGTATTTCTCATTTGTGTTTTTATTTACTGATTACTAATTTACTTTTACTAATTCCACCAAAATTATTTTGGGCATTTATAAAATAAATGCCATTGTTTAAGGCCGAAAGGTCTAATACCACATAATTTTGTTTGGTTGAATTAGTTTGGCTCTGAACCATTTTACCAGTTATATCTATTACATCAATTTTGGCAATAGCTTGGTTTGATGAAATGGTTATAATACCCGAAGTTGGGTTAGGGAAAATGTTCGTGCTAGCAGTTTCTGTTTCTTTTACACCATTAAAGTTATTAGCTGAGTAGTAGAAAGTGTATTTAATATCATTAACCCCATTGTTTAACCATTTTTGGTCAGTAGCACCTGTAATCATGTGTTTATAAACAGAAGCACCCAAATTCCAAACTATATCGGCTGCAGCATAATTGTTGTTATAGTTTATTTGAAGTTTAGAATTATTTACCCATTGGTTGGTGTTTTTGTCCCAACTAAAAAATGTCTGTGTATTTATATTTCCATTGCCGTCATAAGTAAACTCATTTTTTCTTTCATTTACTAAAAGCTTGGTTGTATTGTCCAAATATGCATAATAACTTGATGTTTGATTATTATTAGCATCATAAGTGCTGATATTTTTGTATGTAATATCCCAAATGTTTGTTTGGGTGTTCCAATTGTATTCAATATAATTAATTTGGTTTCTATTGGCATCGTAAATACGTTCATATTTCCTTGTTTGTGTCCAATTACCATTACTGAAATTTGATTGTAATTCAACTAAAACTTTATTATTGGTATTGTAAGTATATTCGGTTTTATAACTTGGATTCCAAGTTGTTCCATCAAAATAATATCTTACAGTTAAAGTAATATTACCATTGGCATCGTAGGAATATTCTGTTTTACTTGCTAAATCATATGTGTTAGTGCTGGTATTCCAGCTTGAATCATAACTAATTGTGGGTTTTCCATTACTGTTTAATATAAAGTTGGTTTTACTTTTTTGGCTAATAGAAAAAGTTTGGGTAGCTACATCCCAATTATAGTAGGTATCAGAGGTTTGATTGCCTTTATTGTCAAAAGTATTCTCAGTTTTATATCCTGATTGCCATTTACTGCTTGTTCTGTCCCAACTATCATAACTTTCGCTTAAAGTACGGTAGCCTTGTACATTGTAGGCATATACACTTTTATAATTATTTTGCCAATTGCTAAAGGTATCGTTCCATAAAATGTTAATAGAAGTGAGTATTCGTCCGTTAAAATCGTATGTAGAATAACTTTTACTGCCATTTCCATAATTACTGGTGGTGGTATTATACTTTTCATTTACTATACTATCTAACCTTTGTTTGGTAGCTTTTTTTCCTAGGCTTGCACCATTTGTATTACTGGCATTAATTGGTTGACTTGCAAATTGCAATTGGTTAAAAAAAGCAACTCTACCAATGTTGGTTCTGCGTTGCGCTTGCGCATTTACTTGGTTAAAGCCTAAAAGCACTATGGCTGTAATGGCTAATGTGATTTTTGTAATTGTTTTTTTCATTTTGTTTTTTATTTTTAAGTTATATGTTTTTGGTTTTTTTTATCCGTTGGCTATACTTCGGCTTCGCTCAGTAACCGCAAACAGCAATGGATTTTGTTGATGTTTTTGTCTGAACAAGATTCTTTTGATTTTAAGATAAGCAAGATTTTTGTTTACAATCTTGCCTATCTTGTAATCATTTAATCGTGTTCAGACTTTTTTTTGTCTTGAACAAGATTACCAGATTGCAGGATTACCAAGATTATATAATCCTGTCTTTCTTGTAATTCATTTAATCGTGTTCAAGACATTTATTTCATTTTTTTAATATATACTCTTTTAAAATCTAAGCTTTTAGAACCAAAGTTTAATAATAAGCCATCTGCAATATTGTATGCTTCACAGTAGTTTATTGCCTGTGCTTTATGTACATCCAGCAACTGTTCTATGGCTTTTATTTCTACCATTACTTATTCTTCAACAAAAAAATCAACTCTTCTTGTTCCTATACTTTCATTTCTATAAAACAATTCCATTTCTTGTTCCCTTTTAAAATTAATACCTTGAAAAGTAAATTCAATGGACAATGCCCTTTGATAAATTACTTCCTGAAAACCATTACCCAATGTTTTATGAACCTGCATAGCGCAACCAATAATTTTATGCGTTAATTGGTTAATTTCTTCATTTTGATTCTCAATCATAATTTATCTTTAATGTCTTGAACAAGATTACTGGATTATAGGATTACCAAGATTTAAAAATCGTGTCTATCTTATAATCTTTTAAATCGTGTTCTGACATTTTTGTCTTGAACATGATTACTGGATTATAGGATTTCCAAGATTATATAATCCTGTCTTTCTTGTAATTCATTTAATCGTGTTCAAGACTATTTTTTATTGTGGGCAATTAACCGTGTATTCCCAAGCTGTTCCTGAGATAAGTCCAGTCATTACTACTTCTACAAAATCTTCTTTATTATAAACATAGTTAAACGAAACTTGCCCAGGGCCACTAACAGCAGTATTTGAACTAGCTACTAAAACTCCTTTGTAATACACATCAATTTGATCAGGAATTGGATACATGTCGTATTCAATAATTACTTTTCCATCATCAAAACCTAGTTTATGTGGAGTTCTGGTAACTCCTAATCCACCCGATACAGTTTGTTTGTTACAAGGTGAAGTTTCATCAATTCTCACAATTCCATATTCAGTTCCAAAACCCCAAGGAGCAGGGCCACCTGCGCTTTTCGATGGTAAAATAGAATTTGCTAGATTTGAAGTATATCTAGGTCCTTTAGTGGAGGCGTAGTTTTGACTGCAAGTAGCAGTTTGCCCACCATTTGATTGAGCTACTTTAAAAACACCTGCCTCTTTAACAATTATACCAATATGTTCGGCAACTCCATTTGAATTTAGCCAATAAATAATATCTCCTGTTTGCGCTTGAGCAAGATCTAACTTTCCTTTATCAATAACTTTTACATTTTCAAAATCACGATTTGATTTTTTTATGGCAGCTTCAATTTTATTTATTTGTCGTAAATTTTCAGCACTTGCCCATCCAGCATTTATTATGTTGATACCTGCTTTAGTAAATACATTCCAAACAAATCCAGAACAATCTAAACCATAAATGGGACTGCTACACCCTGCACCTTCACCTGGAGGGTTTTGTCGTACTTGGTAATTTTTGCTACCCCATGAATATGCTAAACGTGTTTGAGAAAATGCGCCAGCATAATTATTAAAGTTCGAATAATTAATTATTTCACTAGCAGCCCTAGATAAATCGGCAACTAATTTAACACGTTTTTTTTGTGAACTATAATCTCCAGATTTACCCAATAAATTATACAAAGAATCAAACTCCCTTAATGTATATCCATTAGGTAGTTCAATAAGGTCGGGATTAACTTTAACCGATGGGCTTTCTTCCCAAAACTTTAAACCTTCTTCGCTTAAAGCTTCTGGATTTAATCCAGAAGCTAAAATGTTGTTGGTAAAAATTGTATTTTCTTTTGTTTCTTTTGTACAAGAAAAAATACTCAAACAACAGGAAATTATTAATATTCTAATTATATTTAGTTTCATAGCTAGAGGTAAATAATAAGCCTATTGTGGTAATTTTTTACCTGTTCCGTAATGAATATCTCTTATATAACTAAGCCCTGGTTTTACATTTATTTTATTGTCAGTTGAACTAGGGTTTAAACTAAATGGTTCGGCTATTGATGGTACATTACCTCCAATATAACCCGTTCCTGGATTAGTAATGGTTACGCTGGTAACTGCTCCATTGGCATCAATATTGGCAGTTGCAGTAGCTCCACCACCAGGGCCTGTTGATGGTAATGGGTTAATAATTACGGTAGGTGCACCAGTATATAGACTACCACCATTTACAATATTAATAGTTGAAACTTGTCCATTAGCAATAACAATAGATGCTTGAGCACCGCTTCCAGCTATTAATTCAACACTTGGTGTCGAGGTATAACCTTGTCCTGGACTGGTAATTGTAAATCCAGTTAACCTTCCATTGGCAACAATAGCGGTAGCTTGGGCACCAGCACCACCTCCTCCAGTAATTTTTACTCTAGGTGCTGTGGTATAATTAACACCTGGATTTGTAATAGTAAATCCTGTAATTGAACGACCAGAGAAAACAGCTTGTCCTGTTGCACCCGAACCAGCATTTAAAGTAACAGAAGGTGCAGAAAAATAACCTGAGCCAGGATTAGAAATAGAAATTCCTATTACTGAGCCAGTAGCTGGGTCAAAAATGGCAGATCCAGTTGCTTTTGTACCAGTTGATAATGAAGGGTCGGAAAAAGTTACAGTAGGTGCTCCTGTGTAACCTGAACCGGGGTTATTAAGAGTTACCGTTTGAACCGAAAAGCCCGAGAAACTAGTTTGAGCAGTTGCATTTGTACCATTTGCTGGTGCAGGATCTATGGTTACCGATGGAGATGAAGTATAGCCAGAACCACCACTTGTTAAGCTTATACTTGTAATTCTTCCACCAGATACATTTGCAGATGCAGTAGCAGTTGTTCCACCAGGTAACGTAGGAGCTGAAATAGTTACATTTGGAGTACTTGTATAGCCACTTCCTGAATTAACCACTGCCACAGAAACAATAGAACCACCACCACCAACAGTGGCTGATACTGAAGCACCTCCGCCTGAACTTAAAGTAATAGTAGGTTCTGATGAGTAACCAGAACCTCCGTTTGTAATAGTGATAGAAATAACAACACCACCACTTACTGAGGCAGATGCAGTAGCACCAGTTCCGCCTCCACCAGTTATTGTTACCTTAGGGGCTGCTACATAACCTGTTCCTCCACTTGTTATGTTAATTCTATCTAATTGTCCGCTGCCCGAAATAGAAGCAAAGGCAGTGGCTCCTGAACCAGATAAAAAAAACACTTCGGCACCACCAGCACTTGGAACAGGGGTTGGGGTTTGGTCTGGGCTAAAAATTGTTCTATAAGATGTTGTTCTGTTAAATCCTGAAACACCAGTGTTTTCATACACTTTTTGATCTGAAACTAAATCAGACGATGTGATTTTAAATGGCAATCCAGCAATGCCAGCAGGAATTGTCATGTTATATGAGCCACTAGCATCGGTGCTGTCGTAAAAAAAGCCATCATAAGCAAATTGTACAATTTTTCCACTGTTCATTGCGGCTAATATTCCTGTGTTTTTTACATTAATATAGTTAGCTTTAAATGCTGAATCGTTGGCATCAATGCTTGCTGTAATGGCAGTGTTAGCGGGAACAGATTCTTTGGTTGCATTAGTTAAATCACTTTGAAATGTAACTTTGCCCGATAAAGTTGCAGTTGCAAAATCGTTTCTTATTTTAAAAATAGGAACAATGTTAGCAATGTCTAATTGCTTACCATTGGTTTCTGTAACCGAGCCATTGGCCGAAACTAAGTAATTTAAAGTCGTGTATTCGTCTTTAACAATACTCACTGCTATGAGTCCTTTATACACTCCCGAAAAAGAAGCAATTCCCTGAACATTTGTGGTGTTCTGAACTGTTCTATCACCTTGAGTAATAGTAATTTTTGCACCTTCAACACTTGATGAGTTTGTTTTACCCATACCTACCGAATAGTAATTTCCTGAAATTACCATTACAGAGTAATTTACTTTTACACTGTAATCTATTTCGTAATCGAGTGGCGATTTCGTTGTGGTGGATCCTGGTGTGGTAGTAGTTTTTTCTACGGTTTCTTTTCCGCATGACGAAATTATTGCAGCTGCAATAAATGTAGTTAAAAGTTTAATTGTTTTTTTCATTGTGTTTTGTTTTAATTATACGGATGCAAACTTATACAAAAGAATAATAGTTAATATACCAAGAAATTGGTATTTTTTGAAAACCATATTAAATTTTTGTTATGCAATTAATTTTAATAGATGTATTTATCCAAAATAAAAAATACCAAGAATTTGGTAGGTTGCGGTATGGTATTTTTTATAATATTTGCTGCTCACCAAATAAAAAATATAAAATTATGAAATTAAAAATTATGTTTAAAATGACATTATTTATTTCTGCTACAGCGTTTATGTTTAGTTGCGGTCCGTCAGAAAGTAAAAAGGCTAGTTCTTCTATTGAAGATTCTACTGCAAAAGCCATAGTTGTAAAGAAAACTCCTTTAGATACCGCCATTTGTTTTATAAATAGGTTTAAGAATGAAAATGAATATTTTATTCCTTCAGCATGGTTATTTGAAAAAGGTATTAAAAATATGATAGATAGTATCGATAATTTGAAAGGTATAAAGTTTTATGCTGCAATCAATAATAACAGGAACTCAAATGAAGATACTTTAACTTTAGTTATGATTCCAGTTATAAGTAATGCAATTGGCAATAAAATAGATTATATTAATGACAATTATTTTTATGAGTTTTCTGATTTATGTCCTCCAAAATGCAGTGAAGTTACATTTGTAAAAGTAGAACCGATTAGTTCTAATACGGGCATACAAGTTGGAGATTCATGGTATTTTTCAATTGATAAATTCAAGACAATATTTAATCAATATAAGAATGTTAATGGGGTGCGCTTATATCGTTTCACAGATAATGATAAGTTAAATTTAAAAATGGTTCCAGTAGTTTTTAAGAATGATACCACCTATAATGATATTAAATTAAATTACGAAATAATTGCCGATGAAATATGCATAGGTGGAAATAATTGCGATGAAACAAGCGTTCTATATAATCCAACTAATTGCCCTAAATAACTAAAAATGGATTTTTTATATATTATTACTGAAGTATCAAAGCTTAGCAGCATTTTATTATTATTTTTCGGAATAATATACTACAAAAAACTAAACAAGCCTTTTAAATGGCTTGTTTGTTTTTTTGGTCTTTTTGTTTTTTTTGAATATTTTAATACTGAATTTAGAAAAATATATGGCACAAATACCCCACTTTTACATTTATTTACTCCAATTGAATTCAGCATATTTTTTATTGTATTTGGTCAGTATTTTCGGTTAAATTTTTTTAAGAATTTAATAATCATTACAGCTTTTTGGGGATTGGCTTTTTTAGATGCTTTTTACATTAATAATTTATATACCCATAATACAGTTGCCCGACCTACAGAAAGTATTATTTTAATGATTGCTTCTTTTTACTATTTTTACTTAAATCTTAGCAATCAAAATAACACGGCAATTATTTATAAAGAAGCAATGTTTTGGTACGCAACAGGTATATTGATTTATTTTTCAATAAACTTTTACATGTTTTTAATGGTAAGTCAATTAGTTCCACCAATTGCTTTATTTTCTATTGATATTCACTCAATTGTTAATATAATTGCGAATCTTCTTTTCGCAAAAGCATTCACATGTTTTAAATGGAAAAATTAACCCTAATTTATTTAGCAGGTACCTTGTTTTCATTCCTTTTGGTTGGGTTCATTATTTATTATATTATTCTTCACCAAAAAAAAGTAAGTGAGTATAATTTGCAATTAAAACAACAAGAGTTGAACAAACAGCAGGCTTTGTTAATAGCTTTAACCGAAGGGGAGGAGAAGGAACGCCAACGCTTGGCCGAAGAATTGCACGATGGCATTGGGGCTAAACTTTCGGGCTTGAACATGAGTTTAGAATATTTGTATAACCAAAACATAACGGATGTAAATTTATTAAAACAAGTGAGCCAAGGTATTAGCGAAACCATTGATGAAATAAGAGAAATATCGCAAAATTTAAAACCATCTTCTTTGTTTTCGAAAGGGTTAAATAAATCGATGGAAGAGTATGTACAACACCTAAATAATAAAGGTTTGTGCAAGTACAGTTTATACATTGAAAACTTTGATGAAACCATAAACCAAGAATTACAATTTGCTTTGTACCGCATTATTTCGGAATTATTGAATAACATAAAAAAACATGCTTTTGCCACCGAAGCTTCGGTTCAAGTATTGTTAAACGATGAAAGTAAGCTGCTGTTAATAGCCGAAGACAATGGTAAAGGTTTTGAAAATGTTACAGAAAATAATGCCAAAACTGGAATAGGTTTAAATAATGTAAAAAGTAGGCTAGCAGCTTTTAATGGTACTATTAATATTGATTCGTCAACCAACGGTACTACCATTATTATAGAAATACCTTTAACCTAATTACTATGAAAGAATCAATAAATTTATACCTAGCCGATGACCATCAAATAGTAATTGATGGCTTGAGTTTATTACTTAAAAACGAAAAAAATATTTGTATTATTGGTTCTGCCACCAATGGATTGACTGCCTATAACGATATAATTAATTTAAAACCCAACATAGCACTGATTGATTTGCGTATGCCTGAAAAAGATGGATTAGAAATTATAAAAAGTTTATTTAACAAATCAAGCACCAAATTTATAATTCTATCTATGCACATGGAACGTAGGTTGTTATTAGATGCGATTAATTACAATGCGTATGCTTATTTATTAAAAAATATAGGCCAAAAAGAGCTTTTGGAAACTATATATAAAGTAGCAAATAACGAAAAAGTAATTATTAAAAATCCACTCCTTAAAACAGAGAAAAAAACATTTTTGTCACCTCGAGAAATGGATGTATTGAAATTAATTTTAGTTGGTAACACTTCCTCTCAAATTGCAGAAAAATTGTATTTGAGTCAGTTTACTATTGGCACACACCGTAAAAATTTAATGAAAAAAGCAGGTGTAATCAATTTGCCTCAATTAATTCATTGGGCAGAAGAAAATGGATTGAGTTAAGATTTTTGTGGTTTGAAAAGCTTGCCATGACGTTGTTGAATTGTTTTATTGCTATATTGTTGAATTGTTATATTGTTATATTGTTGAATTGTTATATTGTTATATTGTTATATTGTTGAATTGTTATATTGTTAATTGGTTTATTAGTTAATAAGTTTAATTGCCAATTGCCAATTGCTAATTGCCTATTGCCTATTACTAATTGTATCTTTTTGCAACCCCAAGATAAAAAATTACAAAATATAATAAGCATAAATCTATCGTCTATGGTCCATTAACTATAATCACCATTTCGCATTTTTGTCACTCCGAACTCCGCATTTTACTAAAAATTTGATTTCCCAAATGAAACCATTACATTCGCCAAGCTTTCTTTTTATGGAAATATTAATTTTAAATGCTACTATTTGTTTCCCTGCAAGTCCTTTTTTTAATAAAGTTTGCGATGTTTTAATAGTTGATAGCCATATTGATACAATTGTTTTAAGTAGTAAAAAACAATTTGTAAATAGTACAAAATACAAAAACATTTGGGATGCTAAAAAAACTTGGTTAATGCCCTCCATGGTATGTTTAAGGGCGCATGGCACTGATCCAGGAAATGAACACAAAGAAACTTTAGAAACTTTATCAAATACTGCTCTTGTTGGAGGCTTTTCAATTGTTTGTGTGTTGCCAAATAGTGAACCTTCTACCAATAATAAAAGTGCAGTAGAGTATATTATAAATAAAACCAATACTTTACAGACTAATTTATTGCCATATGGCACAATTACCCATAAAATGGAAGGCAAAGAGCTAAGTGAAATGTACGACATGCATTTAGCAGGTGCAATAGGCTTTACCGATGCAAATAATGCCATTAAAAACAGCAGTTTGTTGCTTAGGGCTTTGCAATACATTCAGGTTTTTGGAGGTAAAATATTTGTACATGCCGAAGATGTAAACCTAAGCAATGGCGGTAAAATGCACGAAGGCAATTCTAGTGTTTTGTTGGGTTTAAAAGGAATTCCAGCATTAACCGAGGAATTGGCAATAAAAAGAGACATTGAATTGGCGAAATATGCCAATGCTGCCATACATTTTTCACATATTTCATCAAAAGGTTCGGTAGAAATAATACAAAAAGCTAAAAGGCAAGGATTAAATATAACTTGTGATGTTGCCATTGCAAATCTTTGTTTTGTTGACAGCGATTTAAAAGACTATAATTCGAACTTAAAATTAAATCCACCACTGAGGGGAAAGGAAGATAGAAAAGCTTTATGGGCCGGACTAATAGACGGAACTATTGATGCAATTGTAAGCGACCATAACCCTCAGAATATTGAAAATAAAGAAGTAGAGTTTGAATATGCCGAAGAAGGAATGATAACATTACAAACTTTATTGCCTATGGTTATTGCCAATGCTCCTAAAGGTTTTGAAATAAGCAATATTGTAGAAAAACTTTGTTTAAATCCGCGTAAAATTATTGGACAGGACTTACCCATATTAGATAAAAACCAAACAGTAGATTTTATATTATTTGACCCAACTAAAAAATGGATTTTTAATAATTTAACCAATAAATCAAAATCGAGAAACAGCATGCTATTCGATAAGGAAATTACAGGAAAAGTAATGGCATCGTTTTATAAAAGTAAAAACAACAAAAACTAAATAATGATAGTAGAACAACAATCGAAAATAATTTTAGGGTCGCTGAAGGCAATGCTTGAAACATATGCTAAAGATAAAAATCTAAAAGATGTATTTTCTGAATGCAGCAAAGTATTTGAAGAATCAACCAGTTTTGAATTAAAACTAAAAGGGCTTGATGCAATAATTGGGACTAATGGTTATGGTGAAATAGAGGAAATAATATTCGATTTAATGTTGGTTCATTTTTTATCGGCTTTTGTGCATAGCGAAGAGTATTTTGACAGTGAAGAATGGGAAGAAATAGAGGAAAAAACGGTAGAGCGTGGAACCGAATTATTAAATGTGTTTTTATACATTAACGAAGCCAATGATGCAGATGCAGAAATATCGATAGGGGATTTTTTAAATGAATTTTTACTGACGGATATGGATGAGTTTCAAGATGAATTTAAAATATATGAGCCATTAATTGAAAACGATTTGGAAGAAGCTGATATTGATGATTTAATTAATTTAAAAAACTCGCTAAGCGATGATTCACCAATAAAAGATATATTGGTACCAATGGTAATGTTTTTCCAAACACCCCATTTAACCAATATGGTAAACCAATATAGCAATAAATTTAATCCATTTGAGTTAAGTGTGTTGGCTTCATTACTAGCATTTACAAACCCCAAATAATTAAAAATTTATGACTAGTTCCGAAAACTTTAAGTCGCTTTGGCAAACCGCATTAAAATTTGGTATCATTTATACCATGGCAATTATTATAATTGATTTAATGTTTTTTATAGCAGGCGCTTATCGTGGCGATCATCCAGTTATTGATTTTATTGTTTCATTTATTTCATCTGTTGCAATTTTTTTTATAGGTATGAAAACCCGCAGAGATGTTGATTTTAATGGATACAGTAAATATGGTGAAGTTTTAAAAACAGCTTTGGCCATAGGTGTTGCTGCATCGGTAATGGTTGCCTTATGGAAATTGACTTATTATAGTTTTATAAATCCAGAGGAGTTAGCAAAAGAATATGAATTAATAAAGAAAACCATTTTAGAAAATGATATTTTTGATGAAGATAAAAAAATGGAAATTTTATCGCAAATGAAAGGTGCAAATACTGCAACTTCAAAGCTATCCTCGTATTTAATTATGACCAATGTGTATGCTTTAATAGTTGGATTAATACTTGCTATTTTTCTTCAAAAACAACATCCAGACGATGCCTATAACAAGTTGGATGTTTAGTAAAATCTAAAACCTTAGACAAACAAAAGTTTTACTTTATAACATGAATTTACCTCGATACGAACTAAAAGCCGAAAAATCATTATTGGTTTATGAATTTACAAGTGAAGGTTCAAAAGGGCAAATTCCAAAGTTGATAAAATTTAGTGAAACCACATTGAAAGGTTTTTATAACCTTGCATTTGGTGATAAGAATTCTGAAATAGGTGAATTAGATGATACGGTTGTTTCAAGTAATGGAGATAGTGAACAAGTTTTAGCAACAGTTGTATCTGCCGTTTATGCATTTACAAGTTTACAAAATGATGCGTGGGTTTATGCCACTGGAAGCACTAAATCTAGAACTCGACTATACAGAATGGGAATTTCGAAATATTATGACGAAATTGAAAAGGACTTTTATTTATTTGGAATGTGGAATGGAGAATGGAAAGAATTTGAAATGGAAATAGATTACACTGCATTTTTGGTAAAAGAAAATAATTAAATTCGTAACTTGAAATAGTAATAATTATGAAAACAATAAAAGAATTAAACGAAGAGAAAATTCCAATTATTCGAATTGATAATTCATTGGAAAAATACATAAAAATGCCCATTTTTCAAGAGAAAGTGGATAAAGCAAACGAAATGCTAAGAACTGTTGGATTGCCCAAAATTGCAACAAAATAGTTAACTTAAATATTTGCCATTTTGTAAAAAAAAGATTCTGTTGATTATTAAATAAGTTTACACCTTTAGCAAAATCAATAACCTTAAACCAAAAAAAATTTATAAGTGAAAGATATTCAAATTTCGGTAGTTATACCATTTTATAACGAAGACGAATCGTTGCCCGAGTTAATGGCTTGGATTGAACGTGTTATGAACGAAAACAATTTTACTTACGAAGTAATTTTGGTTGATGATGGAAGTACAGACAATAGCTGGAAAATAGTGGAAGAATTGGCTATTAAAAACACAAATATTAAAGCCATCAAGTTTAGAAGAAATTATGGAAAATCGGCTGCGTTAAATGTTGCATTCCACAAAGCAATTGGCAATGTAGTTATTACTATGGATGCCGATATGCAAGACAGTCCAGATGAAATTCCATCGTTGTATAGTATGATAGTGAATGATGGATTTGACTTGGTAAGTGGCTGGAAAAAGAAACGTTACGACCCTATTACCAAAACCATTCCTACTAAAGTTTTTAATTGGGCTACCCGCAAAATGAGCGGGATACAATTAAACGATTTTAACTGTGGTTTAAAATCGTATAAATTAGATGTGGTAAAAGCCATTGAGGTTTATAACGAAATGCACCGTTACATACCTGTATTGGCTAAATGGAATGGTTTTGTAAAAATAACCGAAAAAGAAGTAGAACACCGAGCTAGAAAATATGGCACTACAAAGTTTGGTTTCGATCGTTTTATTAACGGATTTTTAGACTTACTAACCATATTTTTTGTATCAAAATTTGGAAAAAAACCCATGCACTTTTTTGGTGTTTTAGGGACTTTATTTTTTATGTTTGGTTTTTTTGGAGCCGCCTATATTGGTTTTCAAAAAATTTGGTATGCTTCGCACAATTGGGAATTAAGAAGGGGAATAACTGAACAACCTATGTTTTATATTGCCTTAGTTTCAATTATAATAGGTATGCAGTTGTTTTTAGCAGGATTTATAGGTGAATTAATAAGTAGAAATTCATCTGAAAGAAACCATTATGGAGTAACTAAATACATTGGTTACAATGAATAAGAAAAAAATATTAATTGTTGGTCCGGCTTGGCCTTTAAGAGGTGGCTTGGCAACGTATAACGAAAGATTGTGTAGGGCATTTATTGAACAAGGACACGAATGCGAAATTGCTAGTTTTAGTTTACAATATCCAAATTTCCTATTTCCGGGTAAAACCCAATTGAGTGACGACCCAAAACCAACAGATATTACCATTCACTCTATTATCAATTCTATCAATCCCTTCAATTGGTTTTTGGTTGGAAATAAATTAAAAAAACAGCAATACGACTTAGTTGTTTTTAGGTATTGGATGAGTTTTATGGCTCCTGCTTTTGGTACCATTGCTCGAATGATAAAAGCCAATGGTAAAACTAAAATAATAACCATAACGGATAATATTATTCCACACGAGCAACAATTTTTTGATACCGCTTTTACACAATATTTTTTAGATGCATGTCATGGTTTTTTAGCCATGAGCAGAGAAGTGTATGGTCATGTAGATTTATTTAGTAAAGGCAAGCCTAAAAAATATGTGGCACATCCTATGTACGATATGTTTGGGCCTTTGGTTAATAAACAAGAAGCCAAAAAGCAATTAGGGTTAGATGAAAATTGTGACTATCTTTTGTTTTTTGGATTTATTAGAAAATACAAAGGCTTAAGTTTATTGCTTGATAGTTTTGTTTTATTAAAACAATCACATCCCAATTTAAAACTTATTGTGGCAGGCGAGTTTTACGAAAATAGTGAACCTTATTTGCAGCAAATAAAAAATTTAGGTTTGGAAAACAGTGTGATTTTAAGAACTGATTTTATACCAAATAACGAAGTAGGTATTTATTTTTCGGCAGCCGATTTAATTGTACAAACTTATATAACTGCTACACAAAGTGGAGTTACACAAATAGCCTATTATTACAATAAACCGATGCTAGTAACCAATGTAGGCGGCTTGGCGGAGTTGGTTCCTAATAATGTAGTTGGGTATGTGGTGGAACGCAATGAGTATGAAATTGCCAATGCCATTTCAAATTATTACGCTCAAAATAAAGAAGAAGAATTTACTGCAAACATTGAAGTTGAAAAGCAAAAATTTACTTGGAAATATTTAACCGAACAGTTGTTGGATATTTAAGAATAGTGCTAAAGTTGTTGGGTGTTTAAGTGTTGATGTTTTTGAAAATTATTTGGTTTTTTTTATTTCTTTAAATAGGAACATAAAAACATTATGTCAGTTCGAGCGATAGTAAAAAAAAATCTCTATAAAATGACGTTGGGTCATTCCGAAGTTCCGCTTTAGCGGAATTCTTTCCACGGCAACCAAGTTAGCTAATGGCAAAAATTTATTTATAGCCAAGGAGATGCTTACAGCATGACTAAGTTCGTTTTTATATTTGTGTTACAATTAATGTTTTGATAAAAAACGGCAATGGTAACGGAGGTCATGTCGAGCGGAGTCGAGACATCTTTCTCGCCTTCGCTCGACATGACCATCCAACTTTATTTTATCTGGATTTAAAAAAAAACACTTTCTGCTAAATATTTGAAAATTATCCAAATTTTATCATGGCTTTTATTTAAAAACATTGTTCAAAACAACTATACTTGTTTTCCAAATTTACTTGATTGAAAAAAATATTTGACATACAAAATCTTTCTCAAAAACTAAGCAACACTTTTCAATTTGATGTAAGGGCTTTGGCATTATTTCGCATAGTGTTTGGCTTTGGAATGCTTTTAGATTTATGTATCCGCTTGAGTGATTTTAAAGCTTTTTATACGCAAGATGGTGTACTTCCTTACAACTACTTAATTCAGTTTTTCGATAAGTATTTGTATGTTCCTATTTACCAGTTAAACGACAATGCTTGGTTTGTAGGCCTTTGTTTTGCTATTCATTTAGCGGCTGTTTTCTGTTTTACCATTGGCTATAAAACAAAATTATTTCAAGTCATTACTTTACTTTTTTACATAAGCTTACACATGCGCAATCCTTACTTGTTGCAAGGTGGGGATGATTTATTGAGGTGTATGTTGTTTTTTACTTTGTTTATTCCTTTAAATGCCACTTATGCCATACAAAAAAAAGCAGTAAATACGCAATTTCACATACCTGTTTTGGTGCTTATGTTTCAAGTAATGATGGTTTATTGGGTATCTGCACTTATGAAAACTTCAGCCGAGTGGCATAGTGATGGAACAGCTTTATATTATGCCTTTAACTTAGATATTATTCAATGGCCGTTGGCCAAATATTTGTTAAATTTTCCTGCATTATTAAAAGCATTAACGCATGTAGTTTTTTATTTAGAACTATTAGTGCCCCTTTTATTTTTTATCCCTTTTTATAATAACCGATTCCGATTTATAGGAATCATAATTTTGTGTTTATTTCAAATAGGTATTGCTTCCACACTATTTGTTGGCTTGTTTTTTCTGTTTAATTTAATAGCACTCATTCCGTTTTTGCCCAGTTTTGTTTTTAATTATTTTAAATGTAAAACGGTACACCTCAACGAACCTTTAATAACCTCATCTATTAAAAATAAATTGGTTGGTTTTATTTTATTATACGTGCTTATTTGGAACACTACTTACATACCTCAATTAAAATATGGCATTGCTAAAAAATTAAAAGTATTTGCTTATGCTTTTGGCATCAATCAAAATTGGGGAATGTTTGCTCCCTCAGTTTTTAAAGACGATGGTTGGTTTATTTATGAAGCTATTACTACCAAAGGCGACTCCTTGGATTTGAATAACAATTACTATAAAATAACGTATTCAAAACCTGAAAATATTTTAAGTACTATAAAAAACGATAGGTGGAGAAAATACAATGAGTATATTGTTTTGGCCGATAGAACTTGGTTAAGAAAACCCTTAAAAGAGTATATTTTAAAAAAGCATTATGCCAATAAAACATACAATCATTTACAACTTAAAAAATTTTATTTGGTATATATGATGGAGCTAACACCAAAACCAGGTGACAGTGCAAAAATACAACACATCTACCTTACTGATTAATTAACCAACATTACGTTTCCATCAACCAATTTTCTTTTTCCGTTTAATTTAGTAAAGTTTATTTTATAAGAATAATTGGCTGAAGGCATTAAGTTTCCTTTATAGTTTCCATCCCACCCTTTATCAATTCCTTCATACAATAAACCACCAAAATGGTCGTAAATGTATAAAGTATAAGTTGAATAATTGGCACCAACAGGTTCAAATACATCGTTTAAAAAGTCGTTGTTTGGCGTAAAAGCGGTTGGTACATAAATATCAAGTCTATCAAAAACATTTCTGTTTATAGAAAAAGTATCGGTACAATTAAAGCTATTAAACGCGGTTAAAAACATTGTGTAATTTCCTGTTGTATTAAAAGTATATTTTATTTGATTCTGATTTAGGTTCAAGTTGTTTCCATTCAATTCCCAAATCCATTTTGTAATACTTTGGTCTGTAGCTGTAAAAACTATTTCATCGCCTTTTATCCAATCATCATTAATGTTTAAGTTAAAATTAGCACTTGGTTTGGGTGCTGCAAATACATATTTAAATGCAGTGTCAGTATCGCAAACCAAATTTTTTCCAATTACATAATATTGCGTTGATTGCGTTATTTTTTGAAAAAGCGCATTGCCAGTATTGCCATTGCTCCACAAATAATTTTGTCCTCCAAATGCTTGTAAGGTAAAGTCTTGTCCCACACAAACAGTATCAGGTCCAGAGATGGAAGCAACAGGTTTTGTCTGAATTAATATTTTAACTAAAATTTCATCACCCACACAATTTGATGCATTTGATTCTGTCACTTTTAATTCATAAACTCCTGGAATTAAACCCCAATCTATTCCAATATCATTTGTTCCTTGTCCGTTGGCAATAGTACCTCCGTTCACCTGCCAAACAAAAGTTGAACCAGGAGTTAAAGTTACTTTGTACCTCACATTTGTTTCGCCAGCACATACCGTGTCAATGTATTGTGCTTTGCTTTTAAGTGAGGTAAATAAAGTAAAACTTATAAATAATATTAAAAATTTAAGTTTCAGTGAAAGCTTTTTTTAGTTTGCTATAATTGGGTTAGAAACTGGTAATGCGTTAATTATAAAAGTTCTTATAGTTGCTAAAATAGCAGCAACTGTGCCTGCTTCTGTTGAAGTTGGTGTTAATGGAGTTTGAAAATTATTTATTTTTAACTTATAAGTACCAGCAGATGTTGAAGGATTATTTAAGTAAGTATATAAATCTCCAATTTGAAGAGTACTTAAAGATATACTATCTACAGATGCTGTTCCCGCAGGTAAAGTCAACGTTCCTGTAATACCAGATATTGGGTTATTTGAGCCATCATACAATTGATAAGTTAAAGTAAAATTGCTAGAAGTAATTGATTTAACATTACTAAAATTATTAACTTTTGCTGCTAAAGTAGTTGGAATACTTGCTTGAGTGGCACAAGAGGTATTAGTTATTGAAGAGTCTAAAATTGGAAGGGGAAATACAGTAATTCCTAATTTATTAGTGGTAACACAATTTGTTAATGTTTCAGATACTTGTAATGTGTCGGTTAAAGCAGTTGAGCCAGTTAAAGTAAAAGTATTTGTGTAAGAATTTGTGTTGGTAGTTGTGCTTCCTCCAGTTAAATTAACACCTTGCAATCCTTGTAATGTCCATGCTTTATTAGAACCAACATTAGTTGCGTTGTTAATTGTAAAATTGTAACTTTTTCCTGTCCACATTTTTTTTTGTGCATTAGCTAAAAAGCTAACTAAAAGTAATACTGTAAAAAGTATTGATGTTTTAAAATTTAAATTGATTTTCATATCTGTATTTTTTTTAATTTGAATTGATTGCGTTTACTGTTGGTAATGGATTAATTGTTATATTTTGTGTACTTGTTTTTTGGCAGCCCAAACCACTGGTAGCAGTTAGTGTTGCAGTATAAATTCCAGTGCTATTATATGTTTTTGTAAAAGATGATGCCGTACTTGTTGAGGTATTTCCATCACCAAACACCCAAGCATAACTAGCTATACTTCCGCTTGATATAGTTGAGGAATTAGTAAAGGCGGTAGGTAATCCGACACATAAATCGCTTGTACTAAATGTAACATTTGGAACAGCAGCATTTATAACGGTAAAGCTGTAATTGCTATTGCTATTATTGTTTATTGTTAAGGTGCTCATATCGCAATACCTTTCATTTACTATGCCACTTGGAGCTAATTTTGTTAAACTATATTTTGAGGTAAAAACATAAAATCGAACCGTATCAGTTGCACTTGGTGTTGGTATTTTTGCTGTTCCAGCTGTACCTGAAAAATTGATAGGAACTAATTTTGATACTGTAAAATTACTGCTCAATGAATACCTTAAATATGCATTTTCTATACTATTTAAACTTTGGTTTGAGGTTACATTTACCGAAACAGAATCGCCACCTTGGCAAACAATAGTTGGATTTTGAGTAACTACTGAAATAACCGTTGGGTTAAAAGTGGTTTCCCAAACTGCCATGTAATTATCTCCAGTGGAATCACCAATGTTAAATGTATAATAACGGCCACTAGTTAATGCAGGTAAAAATCCTCCTGTACCTCCAAAACCCGAGTTATATTGAGCAGCAGCATAAGGTGTTGCCGAGGAAGCATGAGGAAATATTATTGAATCGAAAGAAAACAATGTTAAACTACCCAAATATGGCCTCCAATTTATTGCAAAATTTGTAGAACCTGAAGTTCCAGTACAAAATTCCCATTTAGACTGTCCGCTAGAAGTATTATTTAAAGCTAATAATTTAAACTGTTTCAACTTTCCAAAGGGAGAAAGATTGTAAGTAACATAGGTTGGATAACTTGCAGCATCAGTTCCCAAAACTGTTGGCTGCGCATACCCATTTTTGCTATAAATAATTATAGAAAAAATAAATAGAATGATATGCAATTTGTGTTTTACCAACTTTAAAAAAAATTTGGTACTAACATACTGATTTTCTATATAAATTTTAAATCAAATTTATATTAATTAATCGCCCTCGGTTTCTGTTAGTTTCCAGCTAAATAAAATAGAAAGTTCTTTGGCTTTTTCAACGGCTTTAATGGCTTTTTCACCCTTAAAATTATCGTTTACAGTTTCAATAAATAACTCCACCCAATGCTCAAAATGTACTGTTTTTATATTTCTGTTAACATGCGAATCGTAAATATTTCCCTTAAAACCGGGTTTATCTAATAAAATAAAATACCAAAATGCTTTCATTCTAGGTAGGTGAAGTTCCCAATTGGTATTTACAAAAAATGGAGCTAAGTTTTCATTTAGTTGAATTTTGGCATAAAATTTTTCAACTAAAAGGTCAATGTCGTTTTCGGTTTCTATATCATTCATTAAAAAAAGAATTTAAAAAATATATTAATATTCTTTCATCAGTTATAATTTGAAAATAGGAGCTAGTTGTTGAATATTAATAGCAAGCGTAGCATTAAAAGTATTGAATTGTTTTTCAGAAAATGAGTGATTGTATTCAACGCCCCAAGCAATTGGACCAAATTTTAACCTAAATCCTAATGAAGCTCTGTATGAATCTGCTATTTTTGACGGTATTTTTATTGGGTCTGTAATGTTTTCAGTATATTCTTCAGGAGCGTTATTTGTTACTCTTATTGATTGCACAGGATAAATACCTTTCATAGCAATTTCCGATGAAGCGCTGTTATAAGTAACTCCTAAATAAGGGGTAAAAATGCTTAATTTTTTTGATACAACTAAACCATATTGATAACCAACATTACTAATTGTCAATTTTTGCGAGTTTTTATAAGTGCTACTGGGTAAGCCACCTGGTAATGAACTATTGGCATCCAAAAAATTATTTCCAAACGATAGTTCTAAATTATTGGTATTGAAACTAAAAATACCCGAAATATCTATTGGCAGTTTTTCAACGCCCCAAATCCACTGCGATAAGGAATGTTTTACTCCAAATCCAAATCCACTCGATTTAAAGTCGCCATTTTGAATAGGCAATAACCTAATCATAATTTCAGTTCCTTTTATTAAACCAACACTTAACTGTAAAAAAGGCGTTGTTCCTAATGAAAGAATACTACCTGTTCCTTCAAAAGGATTTATTGTATCAACAAAAAACCTTTGTGTGCTATCTAACGGATTAATAGTTGAAATAGCAAAGCGTGAACTCATTCCATCGCCAACTATTGTTGGTTGTTTGGTATTTATATTGCCACCAATTGGCGAAATTAAAAATGTACTTTTAGGGTCAGTATTTGCGCCAATACTAGCAAGTGTAAAACTTTTCGATTCGTTATTTACCATTGATGCACCAAAACCAATTTTTATATCAAATCCTCCTAATCCAAGAGGTTTAGCAGTTGAATACCAAGCATCGTTAACACCACTTGCCAAACCTTGAGATACTGGTTGTAAGTATGCTCCAAATAACTTGTTCGCTTCCTCTTTCCCCGTTCTAATAAAACTAGCTGCATCAATTTGTGCTTTTGCAATAGATGAATAGAAGAAAATGCCTACTAAAATGATTGTTTTTTGTAAAAGTAGTTTCATGGCTTTTTTTAACAAATGTAAAAAGAATTATGAATGATAAAAACTATTTTTTGTTTAAACTTATCATTGTAAAACCCTCTATTTTAATTTACTTTCGCCCCAATATTTGCAAATGATTTTATAGTGTCGAAGAAATTAATAATAAAAACACCTGAACAAATTGAAGGGATTAAAGCCAGTTCAATATTAGCAGCACAAACTTTAAAAAACGTTGAACCATTTGTAAAAGTGGGGGTTTCTACTAAATACTTAAATGATATTTGTAATCAGTTTATGCGCGATAACCAAGCTATACCTGCAACTTTAGGCTACAGAGGTTATCCTGCTGAAACTTGTATTTCGGTTAACGATGTAGTTTGCCATGGCATTCCAAGTGCTTACACTTTGCGCGAAGGCGATATTTTAAACATAGATGTTACCACTATACTAAATGGTTATTATGGTGATACTTCTAAAATGTATAGGGTTGGACAAATAAGTGAATATGCTCAAAAATTAATTGATGTAACCAAACAAAGCTTAGCAGTTGGAATAAGTCAATGCAAAGCTGGTAACAGAATAGGTTTCATTGGAAATGCCATTGATAAGTATATTAAAAATTATGGCTACTCAATAGTTTACGAGTTTTGTGGACATGGAGTAGGATTAAAATTTCATGAAGAGCCTGAAATTGGGCATAACAGAACCGAAGATTTAGGACACGAAATGGTTCCAGGTATGACTTTTACTATTGAACCAATGATAAATGCAGGTAAAGCCAGAGTTAAAATTGATAAAAAAGACAAATGGACAGCTAGAACAATTGATGGTAAACTTTCAGCTCAATATGAACACACCATTTGTATAACTAATTCTGAACCTTATGTTCTAACTGATTTAGACAATGAATTCCTTGTTCCTAAATCTGTTTTTTAAATAAAATAATAAATTATGTACGCTACATTTAGTGATTTTTTAAGAGAAATTTTTGGAATAAATATTCCTTTGCCTATTCAAACTTTTGGGTTAATGATGGGATTAGCTTTTGCAGCTGCATTTATAACTGCGGTAAGCGAATTAAAGAGAAAAGAAGGTTTGGGGCTTTTACATTCCACTAAAATTAAAGTATGGATTAATAAAAAAGCAACCAGTTCAGAAACGTTTTTAGCAGTTATTTCTTGGTCGTTTATTGGTTTTAAAGCATTGGAAGGTGTTTTAAATTACCAAGATTTGGTAAACAATCCACAAGAATTTATACTTTCAATGAAAGGAAATGTGGTTGGATTAATTTTAGGCGCGGTTTATGGTTATTACACCATTTACAGTGCCAATCAAAAATTAAAAGACAAAGAACCAAAAGAAATTGAAAAAGAAATGTTTCCCCATAACCACATGTGGAATATTCTTTTCATAGGTGCAATTACAGGAATTTTAGGAGCCAAAATTTTTCATAATTTAGAAAACTTTGATGAGTTAATGGCTGATCCTATTAATGCATTAATTTCATTTAGTGGATTGACTTTTTATGGTGGTTTAATACTTGCCGCAGCTAGTATTATTTATTATGCACGTAAAAATAATATTAATCCTTTACATTTATCTGATGCCATTGCACCAGGATTAATGTTGGCATACGGAATTGGTAGAATTGGTTGCCATTTAAGTGGTGATGGAGATTGGGGAATTGTAAATTCGGCATATATGTTAAATGGCGCAGGAGATATGTTTAAAGCAGCTCCTGGATATTTTGAATCGAGTGTGTTGCCTTTGTATAATAATTATTACACAAATGAATTTGGTGCAGTACAAAATGTAAAAGCTGTTTATTTTGAAGGGTTTAGTTTTTTACCCGATTGGTTTTGGGCTTTTAATTACCACAACAATGTTATAAATGCAGGTGTTCAAATGTCGGTTTGCAATAGTGCACATTGTTATATGTTGCCAAATCCAGTATTTCCTACAGCTTTGTGGGAAGCCGTTACTTGCATAATTTTATTTGCATTATTATGGAAATTCAGAACTAAATTTACAAAGCCGGGTACCCTAATTAGTTTTTATATGATTATAAACGGAATAGAACGTTTTTTTATAGAAAAAATAAGGGTAAATACCACTTATAATATTTTTGGAATACACCCCACTCAGGCTGAATTAATTTCTATAGCATTGATTTTAGTTGGTGGCATGATGTATTTTTATTTTAAAAACAGAAAGCCTAAAAGTATTAGTATAGTTGAGTAGTTTAACTCATTCTGCATTTGGTCAAACATTTATTTTATTGCCTCAAAAAGCAATTTTTTGGCTTGAACAGAAAGCATTAATTTTAGGTGATTTACATTTTGGAAAAGCCACTCATTTTCGAAAAAATGGCATTGCAATAAACAACGAAGTTGCTGCAAACGATTTCTTAATTCTCGAAAATTTATTGCATGAAACCAATCCTGATACAGTTTATTTTATTGGCGATTTGTTTCATTCTGAATTGAATTCAGAGTTGCAATTATTACAAACAATTATTTCAAAATACAAGGCCATTAAATTTGTTTTATTAAAAGGCAATCACGACATCATTGGTAATTTAGTATTTGAAAAAATAGGAATTGTTGTTTTAGAACAAATAAAAATCGGCAAAATAATTTTAAGCCATGAACCATTGGAAAATGATAAATTGTTTAACATTCACGGTCATGTTCACCCAGGAATTATAATAAAGGGAAAAGCAAAACAATCGTTAAAATTCCCTTGTTTTTATTTTACAAAAAACTATGTAATTCTTCCTGCCTTTAGCAGTTTTAGTGGATTAAAAATTATGGAAAATAGGAAAGCAGAGGCAATTTTTATTATTGCAAACTATAAAATTATTAAATCTAAATAGATCCAATTTACTTTACACTTTAGACAAATATTTATTGGTAAAATGCCTATGCAATAGTTGTTTAAGTCAATTTTATTGTATTTGTTATTATATTATTCAATTCCTCTTAATAAAGGCGATTCGCCCCAAGGAATTCTTGAAACAATTAAAATTAATCCAATTGAATAATAAATTAAACTGCGCGAATGTTTAGCAGAATCTTCGTATGCCTTTTTACTTTTTATTCTTCCAATTTGTATAATAATAACTGCTAAAATATTGGTGATAGGATGTTCTATAACTATTAATCTTAAATATTCGTTCTTCATAAAAACTTTTGCACCTTGTAATAATGCACCTTGAATATTAGGACTCGTAAACCATAAAATAATTCCAAGTAACAACATGGTAT
Source organism: Bacteroidota bacterium (assembly GCA_037141455.1). Lineage (GTDB taxonomy): Bacteria > Bacteroidota > Bacteroidia > UKL13-3 > UKL13-3 > JAAFJM01. Next base: position 6,945 of record JBAXCN010000015.1, on the reverse strand, counting down.
GTGTCAATGCAATCAACAGTTTTGCAGCTGTAATGTCTTGTTTACCAAAAGGTCTGTTCCCCATTTTTCCATTTAAAGAGCCAAAAATTGCGTATAAAGCAGCAATTAAAAAAGCCCATCTAAGCCAACTGTGAATTATTAATATGTAACTGTATGCCATTTTTTTATATTTATTTTACAATTATAAGACAATTGATGTAAATATTTGTTTTAATATTCAAATTTTAATTTTATTAATATTTTTAATATTTTTATTTTTATTTGTTTTTAATGTTTGCAGGTTATTGGCATCAAATACCTTTTGTAAGAATTATTATTCCAATAACTATTGGTATAGGAATTAATATGTTTTTTCCTTTATCTATTGGGTTGTCGTCAGTTTTAAGTGCCATAAGTTTTATAAGTTTATGTTTAATTTGGTACTTTTACAGGCTAGCTTTTTACGATTTTATTTTTGGTATTTTTTTCAATCTTTTTTTCTTTTTTAGTGGAGTTCTATTAAACAATTGTCATAATCATTTAAATTATGGCAATCATTTTACCAATTTTAAGGCAGATTATTTATTAGTAGAATTAGAGGAACCAAGCCAATTAAAGAAGAACTCCATAAAATGTAAAGTTTCTGTTTTACAAACTATTAATTCACTACAAAAAAATGAAGTTGGCGGTTATTTAGTTTTATATTTTGAAAAAGATACTACTTTACTTTCTAAACTTACATACGGAACTAGGTTATTAATTAAAAACAATGCAACTGAAATAAGTGGACCTCAAAATCCTTTCGAATTTAATTACAAACGATATTTAGCATTTAACCAAATATACCGACAAGCATATTTAAATAAGAATAACTTCATTATTTTGGAACAAAAAGGTGGGAATTTTATACAGCAAATTGCTTATCAAGCTCAAGCTTTTTTTAATTTTACTTTATTAAAATATGTAAAATCCAGTTCTGAAATTGCCATTTCAAAAGCATTGCTTTATGGGTATGATGACGACATAGATCCTGAATTAATTAAAGCATATTCAAATACAGGAACGCTTCATGTTTTAGCTGTAAGTGGTATGCATGTTGGATTAATTTTTTGGATAATTAATTTAATTCTAAAACACCTTGATAAAAAGAAATATCAAAAAATAATTAAAGCAATTATTTCTTTATTTATTATTTGGTCGTATTCTATTTTATGTGGCTTATCGCCTTCTATTTTAAGGGCAAGTGTAATGTTTAGTTTTGTTGCAATTGGCAATATTCAAAATAAAAAACCAAATATATTTAATACTTTGGCAGCTTCGGCCTTTGCCTTGCTTATTTACGATAGCAATATGCTTTCAATGGTAGGTTTTCAGTTAAGTTTTTTGGCTGTATTAGGCATTGTAAGTATTCAAAAATATATTAAAAAATGGGTTGTTTTTAACTCCTATGTTGGAAATGAAATATGGAATATTATTTCAGTTTCTATTGCTGCACAATTGGTCACTTTCCCACTCGGATTTTTATATTTCCATCAATTTCCAATTTATTTTTTAGCTTCTAATTTATTAATTATTCCTCTTACTACAGTTATAATATTTGCTGCCATTGGAATGATTTTTTTTGCTGCTTTGGCCAAAGGAATATTGTTTTTAAATTCTGTTGCGGTGCTTTTGGGTTTTATTGTAAAATGGCTAATTCATATTACCAATATAATAGTTGTTTGGCTCGAAAAACTTCCATTTTCGTACATTACAGGAATTCAAATAAGTGAATTAGAAACCATTTTGATTTTTATAGCGGTGTGCTTAATTACCTATTATTTCATTGAAAGAAAACAATATTATTTTAAGTATGCTTTGGTTTTTTTTCTATGTGTTTTTTTAGTAAACGCCTTTGAAAAATATAAAAATAGCAATCAAAAATTTATAACCATTTATAATATTAAATATACTTTTGCAATGCAAATAGTTGATGGTACAAATAGCACTTTAATTGCCGATACATCCTTATTAAATAACGAAGACAAATTTCATTTTCATTTACAACAACATATTTGGGCAAGTGGAATTAAATACATTGATACCGTTCCATTTAATAATAATTTACAAGTAGAAATAAATTCAGTTAAATACAATATTGGTAACACCATCTTACCAAACCATACCAATATAATTACGGGCTACACTTTTGTAGATTCTACTATTTTAAAATCGATTGAAACACCCATAATTATTAGCTCCAAGTTAACTAAAAAACAAAATAATAGACTTGCAAATTTTTTAAATAAAAATAATATTTTAGTAAATAACGTACTTGAAAATGGGGCAATAACCCTTAATATTGAACAATAAATAATTTAATAAATGAACGATTTAGTTTTATATACAGTAAATAATAGGGTAGGCTACATAACATTAAACCGACCAGAAAAACGCAATGCTTTAAGTTTTGATTTTGTGCAGCAAATAAAGCGTGTTTTTTTACAAGCCGAGAATGACGAAAGCTGCAAAGTAATTGTAATTAAAGGCAATGGCGAAGCTTTTTGTAGTGGAGCAGACTTAGCAAGTTTGCAAACTATGCAAAACAATACTTTTGATGAAAACTTGGCTGATAGCAAAAACTTAATGGAATTGTTTCTATTAATTTATCAATCAAAAAAAGTAGTGATAGCACAAGTAGAAGGTGCCGCTTTGGCTGGAGGTTGTGGTTTGGCAACTGTATGCGATTTTTGTTTTGCAACTATACAAAGCAAATTTGCTTACACCGAAGTAAAAATAGGATTTGTTCCTGCAATAGTTATGGTATTTTTAATAAGAAAAGTAGGCGAACAAACTGCAAAACGTATTTTACTTACAGCTGAAATGTTAAATGCCGAACAAGCTAAAAATTTACAACTAATTAATGAAGTAATAGTGGATGAAGAAATAGAAGAATATGTGTTTAATTTTGCTCAAAAACTTTGTACAAGCGCCTCTGGACAAAGTTTGACATTAACCAAGCAGATGATTAATGAAGTGCAAAATAAAACCTTAATTGAAGCATTAAATTATGCGGCTGAAATGAATGCATTTGCCCGCCAAACAAACGATTGTAAAAGTGGAATCAATGCATTTTTAAATAAAGAAAAGATAGCATGGTAATTTTTTTCAATTAAAACTCTTGTCAAAAAAAATTATGACCTACATCTTTATTTAAAAATCTAAATAGCTTCCTTTCCTTGTTTTTAGTGCATTACATATTTTTATTTTTATAGCTTATTTTTTTAAAATAAGAGTTAAAATTTATTGTAACTAAAGTAACATTTACTTTTAACTTAATATTTTAATTTCGTTCAAGGATTAGTTAAATCTTATTAAAAATTGACTTTATTAAAATTATAATAATTAATATGAAATTAGAACAAATTTACACTGGATGCATTGCAGAGGCAGCATATTATATTACATCAAATGGCGAAGCTGCTATTGTTGATCCTCTTCGTGAAACACAACCATACTTAGATAGACTAAAAAGAGATGGTGTGAAATTAAAATATATTTTCGAAACCCATTTTCATGCAGACTTTGTCTCAGGCCATGTTGATTTAGCAAAGAAAACAGGAGCAACCATAGTTTATGGACCAACCTCAATGAAAACAGGGTTTGATATGTATGTGGGCTCTGATGGTGAAATTTTTTTAATTGGAGATGCAAAAATAAAATTAATTCATACACCGGGTCACACCATGGAAAGTTCATGTTATATTACCATTGATGAAAATGGAAATGAAACTGGAATTATTTCGGGCGACACACTGTTTATAGGTGATGTAGGAAGACCTGATTTGGCTCAACATGTGATTGCTGATTTGACACAAGATAAATTAGCTCGCCATTTATATCATTCATTGCGCAATAAAATAATGTCTTTATCTGACGATTTAATAGTATACCCTAATCATGGAGCTGGAAGTGCTTGTGGTAAAAACATGAGCAAGGAAACTACCGATACTTTAGGCAATCAAAAAAGAACCAATTATGCTTTAAATCCAAACTTAACAGAAGACCAATTTGTGGAAGCCATTTTAAATGGATTAACTAATCCACCTCAATATTTCCCAAAAAATGTGATGATGAATATTCAAGGTTATGAAAGTTTAGATACTATAATGGAAAAAGGCAAAAAGGCTTACGATGTAAAAACATTTGAAGTAATAGCAAATGAAACCAAAGCATTGATTTTAGATACTAGAGACCCATCAGAATTTGCCAAAGGATTTATTCCCAATAGTATAAATATTGGAATAGATGGTAGCTTTGCCATGTGGGTAGGGGAGTTGATTTTAGACATTAAACAACAAATATTGTTAGTGGCTGAAAACAATGAAAAGGTGGAAGAATCTATTATTCGTTTGTCGCGAGTGGGATATGATAATTCCATTGGTTATTTAGATGGAGGATTTGATGCTTGGAAAAATGCCAATAAAGAAGAAGATACGGTGAATAGAATTTCAGCTTCTGAATTAGAAAAAAATTATGCTGATCATGGTTCCATTATTTATGATGTAAGAAAAGTAAGCGAATACAATTCAGAACACTTATTAAATGCCATAAATATTCCATTAAATGTGTTGAATAATCATTTAGCAGCATTTCCAAAAAACAAACCTTTTGTGCTTCATTGTGGAGGTGGTTACCGCAGTATGATTGCAGCTTCTATGCTTAAACAGAAAGGGTTTGATAATTTTGTAGATGTAGTTGGAGGATTTAGTGAACTAAAAAATACCAACCTACCAAAAACAGAATACGTTTGTCCTTCTACCTTATTGTAAATAAAGAAACAGAATTTAAACCAAATTGAAAAATAACTATGTAATCTATGTTTCTATGTGGTTTAATTTTTAGAACCGGAATCAATGCATTTTTAAATAAAGAAAAGATAGTTTGGTAGGATTTAAATTTTAGAAAATTAAAAATGTTTTTTAAAACGATATGCAATTTTTTCCATTAATGTATTTTATCAAAAAAAACTAACAATAATTTTCTTTAAGTTGCAGAAATCATAAACTAATAAAATGAAGAAAATAATTCTCGTCTTGATTTTATTTGCCATGGTTTGTAAAGCAAACTCGCAAATAGTAAAAGATACCATGCCTTGGTGCCCACCTGGAGCAAGTTGGTTGTATAAAATGATTACAGCTACCGAATCATTTTACACACAATACAATTATCAAAAAGATACACTAATAAATAGCAAACTTGCTAAAAAATTAAATATTGATTTTATCAGAATTTTTGGTCCAGGAGGAAGCGAGATTGGTTATAGTAAAAGCAGCATGGAACCAGCATTTGTGTTCAAATCGAATGACAGTATTTTTTGGTTTGATAAAATTAACAAAACCTTTCAATTTATCTATTCATTTATTGCTAAACCAAACGATGAATTTATTATAGGTAATTCATGGCAAATTTGTGATTCAGATTCAACTTACCCAAAGGTTGACACCGTCAAAATAACTCAATTGTATCGAGATACTTTTAGTAATTTAATTTTTGATTGCTTCAATACTTCCTTCAATAAAAAGTTTTATATTGGCAATATTGTTAAAAATATTGGCTCAACCACCAGTCCTTTTCCTCAAATTAATCCATCCAAATGTGCTGCATTGCAAACCGCGGGAGGACAAACTTACGAAAGACTTGTATGTTATAGTGATAATTTAAGAGGGAGTATCAATTTTTTCAATGCATTTGCTGGTGAATGTCACTTTGCCAAAACTTTTGTAAAAAACATTACGCAAAATAAATCGATGCACCAATCAAAAATATATCCGAATCCCGCGCATAACTTTATAAAAATTGAAAATGTAGAAAACACAAAATACTTTTCGGTGGGCATATTCAATTACTTAGGACAACAAGTAATTGAATTAAATGATACCAAAGAAACCATTGATATTTCTTACATAAACAATGGAATTTATTTTGTAAAAATTTATCATACCAATGGCATTATTGAAACAATAAAATTCTTAAAAAATTAGAAGTGAAATTGGTGATTTTTGATGTCAGATATTTGATTGAATTTGTTTACTTAAAGAGGGTGCCCAAAGCAATCTCATAAACAATAAAAGTTTCGTTTTCAATTTTAAAAGCAATAACCCAATCATAAAAAAAAATGCAGCTAAAACTTTTCTCACTGAATTTTGAATATTTACACAGTTGATATTGAACATTAGGAATGGAATAATCTGCAACGAACTTAAAAACTTTTTCAATAAATCTATAACCGCTTCCTTTGGTGTTTTTGCTTTCTATAAAATTAGCAATTTCGTAAAGTGAATTTAAAGCATTTTGCTTATACAAAACATCCATTTAAGCCAATTTATTTTTCAAAAATGTTTTAGCATCATTGGCATTTAGAGGTGTTGAGGTATTTGGATTTGATTCAAAATATTCATCCCATTCTTCATCAGTTAAAGGTCTTCCAATTCCTATTGCCAAATCTCTTGATGTAATTTTTACATTATTTTCTATTGATTTTGCAAACGGAAGAGTTGCAATATATTCATCAAAAATATGTGCATGTTCTTCTGTATCAATTTCAATTGTTCTAATTATCATGTTTCAAATATAAAAAAATAAAAACCAATCCTAAAAGGCCTTTAAATATTAAAATATTTTTATTTTTAAAAGTTAGTTTCAAATTAAAAAATACTTTTTATTTGTTCAAATGCAATTTCTCCGCAATCATAAATATAAACTAATATTGGTCTTAGCGCTCATTGGTTTTTATTTGATGTTGCCTAAACCGTTGTTTAAAGCCGATTACAGTTTGGTGCTTTTTGAAGAAAAAAATAATTTGCTTCAAGCACAAATAGCCAACGATGGACAATGGCGTTTTCCGCAAGCCGATTCAGTTCCCGAAAAGTTTAAGCAGTGTTTAATAACTTATGAAGACAAAAGATTTCATTACCATTTTGGCAT
>JBAXCN010000014.1:0-45368 GCA_037141455.1 Bacteroidota bacterium | reverse complement strand
CATTGAACTTTGTAATTATTGCATTTGTTTTATTTATAGTAATAAAAGCCATCAATAAAATGAAACGCAAGGAAGCATAAAAATTTAATGCAACTAAAAGCCAACTGAGAGATTAGTTGGATTTTTTTATTGAATATTTTATCATTTAATAATAAATTATAATCAAACCTTATTTCCTCTTAAAAACTCATCCACTTTCATGCGTTTTTTTCCTTCTAATTGAATTTGCAGTAAATGAACAAAACCATTTTTACAAGCAACTTTTAAAAATGTTTTATTGTCGCTTATAAATTTCCCAATTGGTTCGTCATATTTTGATTCCTCTATATTTGCTTCAAATACTTTTAAAATTTTATTGTCGAAATGGGTAAATGCTGACGGGTATGGACTCAATCCCCTTATTAAATTATAAATATTTTCGGCTCTATTGTCCCAATTAATTAAACAGTTTTCCTTAAATATTTTAGGCGCCATTTTGTTGTTGTCATTTCCTTGTGGTGTGCCTTTGGTATTTCCATTTTCAATCAACTCCAACGATTTTATCACCGTTTCAGCTCCAACTTGCATTAATAAATCGTGCAGCTCACCAGCGTTCATGGTTGGTGTAATTGCTACTTCTTTGGTCAATAACACATCGCCTGTATCAATTTCATGTTTTAAGAAAAAAGTACTTACACCCGTTTTGGTTTCACCATTGATGATAGCCCAATTAATTGGCGCAGCACCGCGGTAATCAGGAAGTAAAGAGGCGTGTAAATTTAAAGTACCAAACTTGGGCATTTGCCAAACTATTTGTGGCAACATTCTAAAAGCAATCACTACTTGCAAATCGGCATTTAATGATTGCAGTTCGGTTATAAATTCAGGGTCTTTTAACTTAACAGGTTGTAATACTTTTATATTGTTTTCAACTGCATATTTTTTTACAGCACTTTGTTGCAATTGCATGCCGCGTCCAGCAGGTTTGTCGGGCATGGTAACTACCGCCACCACTTCATGTCCGGCTTTTACTATAGCATCTAAAGATGGAACCGAAAAATCGGGTGTTCCTAAAAATATTATTCTCATTTTTTGTTTACTAAATCTATAATTATTTGAGCAGCATTATTGCTTGCACCTTGTTTGTTAAGTTCAGTTGCTAAAGTTGAATAATCTTGCATCAAAGCCTCGTATTTATTGCCCGTTGGCAATATAGCTTCAAACTCTAGTTTCAGTTTTTCTAAAGTATAATCGTGCTGAATTAATTCGGTAATGGCAGGTTTATCCAAATTTAAATTAACCAACGATATGTATTTTATTTTTACAAATTGTTTGGCTATAACATACGAAATTTGATTAGCCACATAAGCGCACACTTGAGGTACTTTAAACAAAGCTGTTTCTAAAGTAGCAGTTCCACTACAAACTATGGCAGCCTCTGCTAAATGCAGAATTTCGTAAGTTTTATTGTAAATAATTTTGGTGTTTGGTCCAATAAAAGTTTGGTAAAACTCAGGCTTTATAGATGGCGCAGCACAAATTACAAATTCATAATTTGAGTATGCTTGTGCAAGCAACATCATATTGGGTAAAGTAGTGCTAATTTCTTGTTTACGGCTGCCGGGCAATAAAGCTATAATCGGCTTTTGTGGCGATAAATTATTTTTAGTTTTAAAATCAGGGTCGGGAACAAAAGCGTTTATTTCATCCAATAATGGATTACCAATATATGAAGCTTTTACTTGCCATTTTTTAAAATATGAAACTTCAAACGGAAAAATGAGCAATAATTCATCTACAAATTTCTCTAATTTTTTGGCTCTGTTTTCTTTCCAAGCCCACACTTTTGGGGCTATATAATACACAGTTTTAATATGTTGTTGCTTGGCAAATTCAGCTATTCTAAGGTTAAAGCCAGGGTAATCAATTAAAATAACCACATCGGGTTTAAAGGCAGTAATTTGTTTTTTGCATAAAGTTAAAAAGCCTAAAATGGTTCTAATTTTAAGCAATACTTCCACAAAACCCATAATGGCCGTTTGGTTATAATGCATGAGTAAACCATTGGCTTGCGCCTGCATTAAATCGCCACCCCAAAACTGAAATTCAGCTTGAGCATCCATTTGTTTAATGGCTTTTATTAAATTGGCACCATGCAAATCGCCACTTGCTTCACCTGCTACAATAAAATATTTCATTGCCGCGAAAGTAATATAGAATTGTTATATTGTTGAATTGTTATATTGTTAATGAAGTTGAATGGTTATTTAGGTTGACAGGTTAAAAAGTTAATTGAGTTGATTGGTTAATAGGTTGAATTGTTCATTGGTTAATAAGGTTTATTTGATGAAAGTAAAAACTTATTTTTTGAATTCATTTACAATATTTTTTCTTATTTCTATCCCAAGTAATAGTTTTAAAGTCAAATTTTATAACTTTGTAATAATTTATTGATTATGCCAGAAATAACTATCAAATATAAAAACAAAAAAACCTTAGATGCATTGATTGATTTTTCAAAATATTTTGATTTTTCTGTTGTATTACCTAATAAAAAGACTGTTGAAAAAATATCAAATATTAATGGGGTTACTATTATTTCAGCCAATAAGTCTATAGATATAAGTGAAATAGAAAATATTTTTACCGGTAAAAACATAATTGCAAAAGAAATCCGTAAGGCAGCATGGCAAAGGAAAAAGTAATTTGTGATACAGATGTATTGATAGATTTTTGGGATGCTAAAAGTAAAAGACACATTGAAACTATTGATTTAATTAATAATTATATTGGACTTGACAATGTGGTAATTTCAACAATAACACAAATGGAATTCTTAATGGGTGCATTTAATAAATTGGAAGAAAATAGAATAAAAAAATCATTGCAAAGAATTAATATAGCCCTAATCAATAACGAAGTTTCAATTGTTGCACTTCAACTTTTTGAAAAATATAGATTGAGTCATGGATTAGCTATTCCAGATTGTTTTATTGCTGCTACCACTATTGTAACAGATTTGAAATTATTTACCTACAACACCAAAGATTACAAGTTTATTAATAACTTAAAACTGTTTGATATAAAAAAGCTTAGCTAAAAAAATATAGTTTACTGGTTTTGGTATTGCTTAGTTATTTGGCTGAAGTTAATTAAGTAGATAAGTTAATTGGTAAATTAGGTTTAGAAAAATCCGTTTTGCTAGAAGCAAGAAACCAGAAGCCAGTTGCCACCATAAAAGTTCCCATTTCTCATTTCCTATAAACTTACTCCGCACTTTTGTCATTCCGCATTCCGCATTCATTCAAAATTCAACATCCAACATTCAAAATTTAACCCTACATTTGCCCTCTTTAAAAAAGTAAAAAATAAATGATTTCAGTAGCTAATTTAAGTTTGCGATATGGCAAGCGTGTGTTGTTTGAGGATGTAAATGTAAAGTTTGCACCAGGTAATTGTTATGGTGTAATTGGTGCAAACGGTGCTGGAAAATCTACTTTATTAAAAATACTTTCAGGCGAAATAGACCCAAGTACAGGCCATGTATCTATTACTCCAGGCGAGCGTATGAGTGTATTAAGTCAAAATCATTACGAGTTTGATGAGTTCCCTGTTTTACAAACTGTTATTATGGGTAATAAAAAGTTGTGGCAAATAATGGAAGAAAAAGATGCCATTTATGCCAAACCCGATTTTGGCGATGCCGATGGTTTAAAAGCAGCCGACTTAGAAGGTCAGTTTGCCGATATGGAAGGTTGGAATGCTGAAAGTGATGCAGCAAGTTTACTTAACGATTTAGGTATTAAAGATGATTTGCATACCAAATTGGTTAAGGAATTAAATGGTAAAGAAAAAGTGCGTGTTCTTTTGGCGCAAGCATTATTTGGCAACCCTGATATTTTATTATTAGATGAACCTACCAACGACTTAGATGTGGAAACAGTAATTTGGTTAGAAAATTTCTTGGCCGATTTCCAAAATACAGTAATTGTTGTAAGCCACGATAGGCATTTTTTAGATTCAGTTTGTACCCACGTAGCCGATATTGATTTTGCAAAAGTTTCACTTTATACTGGTAACTACTCGTTTTGGTATCAAAGTAGTCAATTGGCATTGCGCCAAAAAGGCGATCAAAACAAAAAAGTAGAAGATAAACGCAAGGAGTTACAAGATTTTATTGAACGATTTAGTGCCAATGCATCTAAAAGTCGCCAAGCTACAAGTAGAAAAAAATTATTAGAAAAATTAGTGGTTGACGATATTCAGGCTTCTACTCGAAAATATCCAGGTATTATTTTTAGACCAGATAGAGAATGTGGTGATCAAATACTTCGCATTGAAAATTTATCTAAAAAAAATGCGGATGGCGATGTGTTATTCAAAAACATTTCATTTAATTTAGATAAAGGCGATAAAGTAGTGATACTCTCGAAAAACCCAATGGCTATTTCAAATTTCTTTGAAATAATAATGGGTAATAATTCGGCCGATAGTGGCGAGTTTATTTGGGGTCAAACCATAACCAAATCTTATTTACCAAACGATAACAGTAGTTATTTTAGTGCTGATTATAATTTAATTGATTGGTTGCGCCAATATTCTGAAGAAAAAGACGAAACTTATATCCGTGGTTTTTTAGGTAAAATGTTGTTTAGTGGTGAAGAGGTTTTTAAAAAATCGAATGTGTTGAGTGGAGGCGAAAAAGTGCGTTGCATGGTTTCGCGAATGATGTTAACCAACGCCAATTGTTTGGTATTAGATGAACCTACCAATCACCTAGATTTGGAATCTATTACTGCTTTTAACAATGCTTTGATGGACTGGAAACACAATGCCATTTTTACCAGTCATGACCATGAGTTTGTACAAACCATTGCCAACCGAGTAATTGAAATTACCCCAGCTGGAGCCATTGATAAACGCATGACTTACGATGAATACATTAGCAATGTTGAAATTAAAGAACAACGCGAAAAAATGTATTTACAAAAAGCAAAAAAATAAATTAGTTGCATGTATAAAAGCATTTTAGTTATTAGTATTTTATCTTTTATTCTAGGAGCATGTTTGCCCAAAAATAAGGAAACAGATTTTAATGAAAAATGCAACAAATGTGCTACGTTTTATATGTTCGATACTTTTAATCAAAGCAAAAGTGGATCTATTATTTACCAAGCTTTTTGGAACACAAAAGAAGATTCATCAAAACCATCTATTGATTTAAGCTATTTAAGTACCTACTTAAAATTTCCATATTATTTTCCCAAAAGTAATGTAGCTAAAATAGGCGTAGATAGTGTTTTTGAATTAAACGAACAGGTAAAAGAATCAAAATATTGCACAAATTATAGTTATAAGTACAACAAATTCGGTAACATAATTGCTTTTAATATTTCAAGCCCAAATAAAAGATATAGTGCTACTTATTTTTATGATAGTTCAAACCACTTGAACCAAATAAAAGAAAGTGGTTTAACCAATTATTTTATTGAATATAACTCAATTGGAGATATTTGTTTAATAAAAGAAATAAATTCAAATAACTTAAATACCCGAACCTTAAAAGTTAAATTTAATTAATAATTGTTTTTGTAACTTTTTGAAATTTAAAATTTTACTTGACAATATTATTTTTAAAAGTATATTCGAATTAAAAAATATACTATTATGTCAAAAAAATTTACTTTAAAATCTCTATTGCTTTATTTTGTTTCATTTTTTATTATTTTTCAATTAAAAGCACAGACAATACAGTCAACTTCGGTAAATATTATAAATAACATTACTACTCCTGCACTAACCTTTAAAAATGCAAAAAGTTTAGGTAAAACATCAAGTTGTGGAGTTGATACTTTGTACTACACTTTTAATAAAACTACTGCATTTAATGCCATTGCACTCAATGCAAGTACAAGCGGAAACGCATTTGCACAATGGTATCCAGCTCCAGGTTCGGTTACCGTTTCTGGCTTCGATTTTTATGCTTGGGTTAGTAATAATTCAAGTTCAGTTGTTGCATTAACTTGCCGAATGTATGCTGCAGGAACCGATTCAATGCCCACAGGTTTGCCTTTAGCATCAGTAGTTGTAAATATTGATTCTACTTTTGGAGGCGGAGTTCTTTCTGCTTTTAGAAAGTCAGCAGTTTTTAGTTCAGCAGTTATTACCAATGCACCATATGTTTTAACACTTGAAACTTCCAGTTCTATTAATGTTTCGGTAATTGCAAATAATTGGACAGCTACTCCACCAAATGGCAGAAGCGAATGGTTAAGTTCTGTAAAAATTGGAACAACTTTTATAAGGAGCTATGGAATTAATGTTGGAGGACCAATATTTAATGCTGATTTTATTTTTCAACCTTATGTATCGTATGCGTTAACTGCAAATTTTACTCGTTCTGCATGCAATACTGGATCAAATACTATTAATTTTACTAATACTTCTTCTAGTATTTTATTTAATCCGTTTTACAATGTAAGGGCATTTCAAAATATACCTCAATTAAGTTGTATGTGGGATTATGGCGATACTTCAGGAATGTGGTATACAGTAAATGGATCCAGAAGTTATTCGTACCGAATTCCATATACAGTAAAATTAAAAGATACTCTTTATGGATGGAGAGTTGGATGTGCCGACCAAATAACACAATCATTGCCAGCATCTCCTGCTGCTCCAACTGCTTATAATAACAGTCCTCTATGTAATGGTGCAACTTTGCTTTTAAGAGCTGATACAATTTTAGGTGCAACCTATTATTGGACAGGTCCAAATGGATTTACATCTACACTGCAAAGTCCAGTTATAACAAATGCCAGTTTAACTCAAGTTGGAACTTATTCAGTGGTGGCAATAATTGGCCAATGCTCTTCAGCAGTTGCAAATACATCAGTTACCATTATTTCAACACCAGTGGCTACAAGTAATAGTCCACGTTGTGCAGGTCAAACTTTAAATTTATCAGTAACTGCCATTAATGGAGCAGTTTATTCATGGACTGGTCCAAATAGTTTTTCATCATCTGCGCAAAGTCCTTTCAAAAACTCAACTACAATAGCAGATTCAGGAATTTATCAAGTAACAGTTACTTTATCTGGTTGTGGTACTTTAGGCCCTTTTGCTGTTGATGGAATTATAAATAGAGTTCCAACAACTCCAACTGTTAATGGAAATTCACCTTTGTGTGTTGGCGATAATTTAAACTTAACATCAACGACTTATAGTGGCGGAAACTATAATTGGAGTGGGCCTAATGGTTTTTCATCCACTCAACAAAATCCATCTAGGGCATCTGTTTTAAATTCATTTGCTGGCACTTATTCGGTTGTTATTTCTGCAAATAATTGCAATTCATTGCCAGGATCAGTTACTGTTATAGTCAATAATGTCCCAACTTCACCCACTGCATCAAGTAATGGTCCATTATGTACTGGCCAAACATTAAGCTTGTCTGCTACTAGCATTGCAGGTGCTTCATATAGTTGGAATGGACCAAATAGTTTTTCTTCCACTTCTCAAAATCCAATTAGAAGTAGTTTAACTACTTTAGATGGTGGAAACTATAGTGTAATTGCTACTGTAAACGGTTGTCCTTCGTTAGCTTCAACTATAAACGTGGTTATAACAACATTAACGCCAACTCCCGTTGCAACAACAAATGGACCGCTTTGTCCAGGTCAAAATCTACAGTTATCAGCTTCAAATATATTAAATGCCACCTATTCTTGGACAGGTCCTAATTCATTTACATCAACACTTCAAAATCCTTTTATAAATGGAGTGGTATTACTAAATGCAGGTATTTATAGCGTAACAGCTACAACATCTGGCTGCGGTACATCTAATTCAGGTAATGTATATTTAGTTATAAATAGTTTACCAGGTTCGCCAATAGTTGGCAATAATGGGCCAGTTTGCGAGGGCCAGTCTATTAACTTAACCGCTTCTAATATTGTAGGTGCCGAATACAATTGGAGCGGTCCAAATGGCTTTTCATCAAATAGTCAAAACCCAATTATAAGCAATGCCACCAATGCAAAAGAAGGACAATACAATGTTTATGTAACCGTTACAGGTTGCGGTACTTCGGCTACATCAAACACTCAAGTTGTAGTTAATAATATTCCTTTTGCTCCTTCTGCAACCAGTGGAGGTTCGGTTTGTTTAGGCGATACTTTAAAGCTTTTTGGAAACTCAAATACTGTAGGTTCGAGTGCAATTTATAATTGGACAGGACCTAACAGTTTTAGTACATCAAACAAAAATCCATTCATTGTAAATTCAAACATTTTAAATGGAGGAACATATACTTTAACAGTTATCGATTCTGGTTGTACTTCCCCAACTTCTTCTGTTTTTGTAGGAATAAAAAGCATACCAACAGCGCCCACTGCATCGAGTAATTCACCTTTGTGCGAAGGAGCAACACTGACATTAAGTGCAGGAAATGTTTCAGGTGCAAGTTACAAGTGGACAGGTCCTAACTTTACATCTACTTTTCAAAACCCAACAATAAGAGATGTGCTTAGCAATGGAAATGGAACTTATAGTGTAATGGCTTTTGTTAATGGTTGTTCTTCATTACCTACTAATACCAATGTAGTTATTAATCCTACACCAGCTACTCCAAATACAAGTAATAATGGACCAAAATGTATTGGTGATAATATTACATTAACCGCTTCAAACATTCAGGGAGCAACATATAGTTGGAGTGGGCCAAATAATTATTCATCTAGCTTACAAAATCCTGTTTTGTCAAATATTACCACTGCCATGTCTGGTGATTATAGCGTAATAGCAATTTCTTCTTCATGCGTTTCATATCCATCAAATACTTTGGTTGAAGTTAATTCTGTTCCAACGGGCCCTTCTTTAAGTAGCAATCCAGTTTCTGGTATTGCTTGTGCTGGCGATAGCATTCAATTATTTGCATCGTTTACTTCAGGAGCTGCTTATGAATGGACTGGCCCTGCAGGTTTTAACTCCACCATGCAAAGCCCAACTTTACGAAACGTAAATCCATCAATGAGTGGAAAATACAGTGCAGTTATTTTAAAAGGAGGTTGTGCATCGTTGCCAACAAATTATACTATTAATGTAAATGAATCTCCAAATACTTCCGATATTTCTGGTTTAAATGAAGTGAAAAACAATGAAACAACAACTTATTCTGTAATAGGTTCTCCTAACTCTACCTATATTTGGATAGCATATGGAGGTGGAGCAGTAATTGCTGGTTCAACTACAAATACTGCAACTGTAAAATGGGGTGCCGCAAACGCCAATGCTTCCATAAAAGTTAGAGAAACAAACACTTCAAATTGTAAAGGTCAAATTATGAATTTAAATGTAAATGTGAAATCAACTATTGGGGTAGCCGAACAATTTGATGCTTTTGGAACTGTTTCGTTGTATCCTAATCCTACTAATAAATTGGTTAATTTGCAATTCGATTTACTGGATAACATCGATTCGAAAATAGAAATAATAGATGTAATGGGTAAAAGCCAAATGGTTTTAAATAAATTTTTAGCTAAAAAAGATCTGTTAAATATTGATGTGTCTTCGTTAAAAGCTGGTGTTTATTTTGTCAATATTTTAATTAAAGAAAACAAAAAAGTAATGCGGTTGGTTATTAATTAAAACATAGAATCAATATAGAAAGTAAAAAAACGTCTGAATAAGGCGTTTTTTTATGCAAAATGATAAAATATGAAAGTAGAAATTTGGAGTGATGTAATGTGTCCGTTTTGTTATATAGGCAAACGCAAATTCGAAAAAGCGTTAGCGCAATTTGAACACAAAGATAAAGTGATTGTGGAATGGAAAAGTTTTCAATTAAATCCTAATTTGGTTACTGACCCAACCAAAAACACCCTAGAATATTTGGCACAAAGTAAAGGTTGGACTTTGGATTATACAAAACAAACAACTGAGCATGTGAGCAATATTGCTAAAGAACAAGGTTTAGACTTTAACTTTGAAAAAGCAGTGGTTGCCAATTCGTTCGATGCGCATCGGTTATTGCATTTAGCAAAAAAATATAATTTACAAAATAAATGTAAAGAACAATTGCTTAAAGCTTATTTTATAGATGGAAAAAATACTGCTGACCACGAATTATTAACCAAAATTGGGATAAATATAGGTTTGAACGAAACAGAAATTACCGAAACATTGAACAGTAATTTGTATGCAAATGAAGTAAACGAAGATATTTACCATTCACAACATGTAGGAGTTAAAGGTGTACCATTTTTTGTGTTTGGAAATAAATATGCAATATCTGGCGCACAAGAACCTGAAACTTTTTTAGGAGCTTTGAACAAAACTTTTTTATAAATTAATAAATAGCCTCTGGCAGCTGGCTTCTAGCTGCTGGCAATAATTGCCAATTACTTAATGTCTTTTACTCAATAACCACAACGCATTTCGCATTTTTGTCACTCCGCATTCCGCATTCCCTCCCATTTTTCTAACAAACATCATTCATAAGCTTCGCTAATAAGTTTAATTTTGCTTGCAACAAATTACAATAAAAAATTACTTTATGAAATACGATATTACCATTATTGGTTCTGGCCCTGGAGGATATGTTGCTGCTATTCGTTGTGCGCAATTAGGTTTTAAAACTGCCATTATTGAAAAATACAGTACCCTTGGCGGAACTTGTTTGAATGTAGGTTGTATTCCATCAAAAGCATTGCTCGATTCGAGCGAACATTACCATAATGCTACTCATACTTTTGCTACTCATGGAATTGATGTAAAAGATGTAAAAGTTAATTTAAAACAAATGATCGAGCGCAAAAGTGGTGTGGTTAAAGTTACCTGCGATGGCATTGATTTTTTAATGAAAAAAAATAAAATTGATGTGTATAAAGGCATTGGCTCGTTTGTTACAAAAAATCAAATAAAAATTACTGGAGAAACGGAACAAGTAATTGATACCGATAAAGTGATTATAGCTACCGGTTCAAAACCAGCAAGTCTGCCAGGTTTAGCAATTGATAAAAAACGAATCATTACCAGTACCGAAGCATTAAATATGACCGAAGTGCCTAAGCATTTGGTAATTATTGGTGGTGGTGTTATTGGATTAGAATTAGGTTCGGTTTACGCACGATTAGGCGCAAAGGTTTCTGTTATAGAATATACCAATACCATTATTCCAACCATGGACGGAACTTTGGGTAAAGAATTACAACGCAGCTTACGCAAATTAGGCTTTGAGTTTTTCTTTAGTCATAAAGTAAAATCGGCAAAAGCTAAAGGCGAGGAAGTTACCGTTACAGCCGATAATGAAAAAGGCGAAGAGGTAACATTTACTGGAGATTATTGCTTGGTTTCTGTAGGCCGTAAAGCTTATACCGAAGGTTTAGGTTTAGAAAATATTGGTTTAAAAACCGATGAACGCGGACGTGTAGAAACTGATGCCCATTTGGAAACTGCTGTTAAAGGAATTTACGCAATTGGGGATGTTGTAAAAGGTGCTATGTTGGCTCATAAAGCGGAAGAAGAAGGGGTGTTTGTGGCCGAAACCATTGCAGGGCAAAAACCACATATCAACTATAACTTAATTCCGGGTGTGGTTTATACTTGGCCAGAAGTGGCTGGTGTAGGTGCTACCGAAGAAGAATTGAAAAAAGCGGGTACAAAATATAAAATGGGAAGTTTCCCAATGCGTGCTTTAGGCCGTGCTAGAGCAAGTATGGATATTGATGGTTTGGTAAAAGTATTGGCAGATGCAGAAACCGATGAAATTTTGGGCATGCACATGATTGGTCCTCGCGTTGCAGATTTAATAGCAGAAGCAGTGGTAGCTATGGAATTTAGAGCTACTGCTGAAGATATTTCAAGAATGAGCCATGCACACCCAACTTATGCCGAAGCAGTGAAAGAAGCATGTTTGGCAGCTACCGAAAACAGAGCGTTGCACATGTAGGGGAATTTTGGATGTTGAATTTTGGATGTTGAATTATTTAAAAATCCGTTGCAGTTTGTAACGGATTTTTTTTGCAAACATTTAAAGGTAGACCGTTGGGGCAGACCTATATGTCTGCCCTAATAATAAAAAAAGGTGTTTTTTATTATATTTGGTTTCGTTAAATTCATAAAACATTCGTTCATTTATCAATGAAAAACCTTATTATATTTATATTTCTATTTCTAATATTAATTTTTGGTTGCACCAATTCCAAAACAGAAATACCTAAAAAAGAGTTAACAGGTGAGGTAATTAGTGTTTGCCAAGATTCGCTTTTAACACAATGGCTAGATGGAAATTGGTATAAAAATATAGTGTTAAATTTCAAAATTACTAATCATTCAAACCGCATTTATTATACAAAGTCGTACTATGATAAATCTTTGATATATGAAAATTATACTTACTATTTATATAATGGAGATTCCATTTTCACTTCGGAAATTTGTGATTTTTATATTAGTGTTGAAGATTCAATTTTACCAAATGAAACCAAAATTTATTTTACTAAATTAGTACCTAATGAATTTAGAAATAACACAGTAAAAGTAAAATTCAATTATTTATTCCAAACAGAATTAGCAGATACAACAAGTAAGTTCAAATCAGTGCCATTAACTTTTGATTTAACTAAAGTTGTAAATTGTAAATAACATAAAATGTATAAACCTATATTTTCACTTACTTTATTTATAATATTTTTTAATATTAATACAAATGCTCAAGTAAAAGAGTTTAAAATAATTTATGGACAAAAGGAACTTATTTTTCATGATAATGATACCATTGAAGCCAAAATTTTTGAAGCCGATACAATTAGGATTATTCCTAATTTATTTAATCCCATAAACAAATATAGTTTTGAAGGTGGTCAAATAATTATAAAAACCATTGGCAATAAAGCAGAAACTAAAAACGATACATCATATTTTGCTACTAATTTCGAAACCATATTGCCAAAATATGTTAAAGATGTTTTTAAAAGTAGAAAAGTAACCCAAGTAGGTATTCATACAAATTTAAAAGTAACTATAGCCAATTATAAAGAGGAATTAAAAGAGTTTATCTTTTATTTTTATTTGAAATAATTTTACTCAATTAACTTACTAACCAATCAACTTGTCAACTTAATAATTTCCAATTCTCAATTTTAAAAAGCATATTTGCCGCTAATAGGAAATAGACATGTTACAGATTAATTTTATACGCGAAAACGCAGAAGTAGTAAAGGCCGGTTTAGCCAAAAAACATTTTAAAAACATTAGTGCAGTTGATGAATTATTGCAGTTAGATGAAGAAAAACGCAAAGCTCAAGTTGCCACTGAAAGTAATGCAGCAGAAGCAAACCAATTAGCAAAAAAAATTGGTGAGTTAATGAAAGCTGGCAACAAAGAAGAAGCCGAAACCATTAAAGCACGCACTTCGGAAATAAAAGAAAACTCTAAGCAATTAGAGGAACGCTTAAAGCAATTAGAAGAAGAAATTTTTAACATATTGGTTACTTTTCCTAATTTACCTATAAGCACAGTTCCAGAGGGTAGAACTCCCGAAGAAAATGTAAATGTGTTTACCAAAGGTACAATTCCTGTTTTGCACGAAGGTGCAATGCCTCATTGGGAATTAGCCTCCAAATACGATATTATAGATTTTGAATTAGGAAATAAAATTACAGGTGCTGGTTTTCCTGTTTATAAAGGAAAAGGAGCCAGATTGCAACGTGCTTTAATCAATTTCTTTTTAGATGAAGCCACAAAAGCAGGTTACCATGAAATAATGCCACCATTAATGATTAATGCTGATAGTGGTTTTGGAACAGGTCAATTACCCGATAAAGAAGGTCAAATGTATCACGTAACTGTTGATGATTTGTATTTAATTCCTACTGCTGAAGTTCCTATTACTAATTTATACCGTGATGTCATTTTAAAAGAAGAAGAATTACCAATAAAAAATGTAGGTTATACACCTTGCTTCAGACGTGAAGCTGGTAGTTATGGCGCACATGTTCGTGGTTTAAATCGCTTGCACCAATTCGATAAAGTAGAAATAGTTCAAATAGCAAGTCCAAGTCAATCGGCTGCATTGTTAGACGAAATGGTAATGCATGTGCAAGGTCTTTTAGAAAAATTGGAATTACCTTATAGAATCCTTTGTTTATGTGGTGGCGACATGAGTTTTTCATCTGCCATTACTTACGATTTTGAAACTTTTTGCGTAGCACAAGACAGGTGGTTAGAAGTGAGTAGTGTCTCTAACTTTGAAACCTTTCAGGCTAACCGCTTAAAGTGTCGTTTTAAAGGTGCTGATGGCAAAAACCAATTGGTTCATACTTTAAACGGAAGTGCATTGGCATTGCCACGAATAGTTGCTACTTTATTGGAAAATCATCAAACTCCAGAAGGAATAAAAATACCAAAAGCTTTAATTCCTTACACTGGTTTTGATATGATTAACTAATGTCAGCAAGAAAAATCCAATTTTTAATTGACATTGTTTTTCTTATAATTATTAACTTATGAAAACAATTACTTGGGCCGATTTTGAAAAAGTTGCCATGTATGTTGGCACCATAATAAAAGTGGAGGATTTCCCCGAAGCTAAAAAACCAGCCTATAAAATTTGGGTTGATTTTGGAGAGGAAATTGGCACTAAAAAAACATCGGCCCAAGTAACATTTCATTATACCAAACAAGGTTTATTAGGGAAGCAAATTCTAGGCGTTATCAATTTTGAACCCAAACAAATTGCCAATTTTACCAGCGAATTCCTTCTTACTGGCTTTGCCGATGCTGATGGAAATATTATTATAACCACAGTTGAAAAACCAACTCCAAACGGAAGCAGGTTGATTTAATTTACAAAAATACATTTTATCAATAATTCAAATATTTCATTATTTTATATGTAAAAATATTAAAAAACGTTTTTTCTATTTAACAAATAGATAAAATAAAAGATTTTGTATTTAACAAAAATGAATATATTTGTTGCATAATAAATACATAAAAATGGGAACTTATAAAACAGACGAGCTTGAAATTAAACGAATGTTCAATAATTTCTTGCTTCGCATAAAAAAGACAAAGCTTGATTTTACAAGGCCATTATTAAATGAAATTAATTGGAACGACCGATTTATAGCCATAAAAGGTGCAAGAGGTTGTGGTAAAACTACATTATTGCATCAATACATCAAAGCAAATTTGCCAATAAACGATAGCGTAATTTATGTTTCGCTCGATGATGTGTATTTTACCAATAACCGCTTGATTGATTTTGTAGATGATTTTGTGGCAAACGGTGGTACACATTTGTTTTTAGACGAAGTACATAAATATCCCACTTGGAGTCCGGAGTTAAAAAGTATTTACGATAACCACATTGATTTAAAAATAATATTTACAAGTTCTTCGGTTTTAGAAATATATAAAGGCAGCGCTGATTTAAGCCGAAGAGTAGTGGTTTACGACTTAGAAGCGTTATCGTTCAGAGAATATTTAGTATTAGGTGAAGGACTTTCCATTTCCCCCATTTCAATAGATGATTTATTGAAAAATCACATTGAAATTGCGATGGGAATTACTGATAAAATAAAAATTATTCCTGCTTTTAAACGCTATTTGGAACATGGTGTTTATCCATTTTTTACCGAGGGAACAAGCAGTTACTCGCACAAATTAGCAAATACTGTGAACTTGATTTTAGAAACTGATTTACCTGCAGTATTTAATATGGAATATAAGAATGTGTTTAAGCTGAAAAAACTATTGCATTTCCTTGCTACTTCTGGCCCATACAAGCCAGATATTACTAAGCTTGCAGCGCAACTAGAAATTTCGAGAAATACACTTTTAATGTTTTTAAATTACTTACACACCGCTAAATTAGTTAACCTGTTAAAAACTGATAAAGGCAGTGAAAGTATTTTAACTAAACCTGAAAAAATATATTTAAACAACAGCAACTTAATGTATGCGTTGGCAGGCGAACCAAAAGAAATTGGTGCTGTTAGAGAAGTGTTTTTCTTTAATCAATTGGCTACAAAAAATGTGGTGCGCTACACTCCCTTTGGCGATTTTTTGGTAAATAATAAATATACTTTTGAAGTAGGAGGAAAAAATAAAACTTTTAACCAAGTAAAAGATTTGAAAGATGCCTACTTGGCCATTGATGGCGTAGAATTAGGAATGGGAAATAAAGTTCCGTTATGGATGTTTGGTTTGTTTTATTAATTCAACACTTCCATTAAAACCTTATGCGATTTAAGTTCATTAAATCCATCAATATGGGTTTTAAAGTAAAACAACGCATGGTTTAAAAGCTCATTGCGTTCTTTTTTATTTATTTCTACAGTGCTAAATGAATCAATACCAATATTACATAATTGAAACCAATAATGTGCTAAAGCCGGTTCAATAACATTAATATCGCCATATTCATTGGGTTTAAACTCACCTTCTATTAAATCGAAACAATTGTTTTCAATACTATAATTCAATTTAGGATTAAAACCCAAATATTGACTTAACTGAATCATAAAAAAAATTGGAAAATTGGCAATATTCTGATTTGTTAAATCTAAAAATTGTATGAAAGTAAATAAAAAATCGAACATGTTTTTATCAGTTTGATTTTCGGCTAGGATAGTTTTATTTAACACTTCGCCAATAAAAATACCAATACTGCTTTTTACTAAATTAAAATGCAAATTATTTAAAACTGGCTGGCATTTTAATTCTTTAATTCTTTGTAAGTTTTTATTTAATTGATGGTAAACCTCTAATTCCAATAGGTTTAACACCAATAAATGCGATGGTTTTATTGCTCCTTTTTGGTTTTTTACCCCATTTATTAAGTACGATTGCAGCCCATATTGGTCGGTAAAACATTTTAAAATAATACTGTTTTCGCTGTAATTTATTGTTTTAATTACAATGGCATTGGTTTTGGTAAGCATCCTTACGAAATGTTAGGCATAATTTTAAAGAAAAGTGATTATAAATCCATTACAATTTTCAAATTAGATTTTAGCTGTTCCTGCTGTTCTTTGGTCAATTTACTTAGCTTCTTCAAAAATCTTTTGTTGTCTATTACCCTAATTTGATCTACTAAAATATCACTTACTTTATCTAATTGATTGTTATTTAAATGCACTCTCAATAAATCAATTTCTAATTTAACATTTGTTGTAATTGGGCATATCAAAGTAGAGAAATGAACATCGTTGAGCAAATTGGTTTGAATAACAACAACAGGAATTGTTTTACCTGGCTCGGCTCCCATACTTGTTTTTGAATCAACAAGCCAAATATCGAATTGTTTAATTTCCATCAATCATTATTTCAAACTCTGCTAATCTTTCCATTGAATCAACCTTAGTAATACTTGACTCATAAGACAATTGTTTTTTTAAAAGCTTTTTCTTATTATATTGGTTATATAATTCCACAGCTTCATTTATATATCTGTTTCTATTTGTGTTTAGTTTCAAAACTATTTTATTGGTTTCTTCAAACACTGGGGCGTTTAATTTGAGTGCTACTGATTTTAACATATTAAAAACAAAAATAAACATTTTATTATTGCATTTAAAAAAAAAATTTATATATTACTGACCATTATGTGGCGAAAAAATTTAGGCATTTATCCATTTCGTTACAATAACCAATCGGAATTATTGCAAAGTGGCAATTCTTTTTTCGAAAAACTATCTTATTTAATTAAAAATGCAGTATCTGAAATTCATATTCAAATATACATTTTTGAACCAGATATCACCGGAGTAATCATCAAGGATTTATTATTAGATGCAGCAAAAAGAGGTGTAAAAATATATGTAGTTTTAGATGCGTATGGAAGTAAAAATTTTAATAAAAAATGGCAAGAAATTTTTACTAAAGCTGGTATTGAACTTTACTTTTACTCTCCCATTAAGTTTGGGAATATTTTAAATATGGGCATCCGTTTGCACCATAAAATTATTTGTATTGATAATCAATTTGCTTTAATTGGAGGCATAAATATTTCGGATAATTACAGTAGTTTTTCAACCCAAACTCCTTGGCTCGATTTTGCCATATTTGTTAAAGGAAAATTAGTTCAGGATTTATTACAAATTTGTTTTCAAACTTTAAGAACTGTTACTACTTACCCAAAAATAAAATCAAAAAAAGATATTCAATCAGAAAAAAAACCAATACAAGCAAGGGTTTTACAAAATAATTGGGTGAAATTTAAATTTGGTATTACCCATCAATACAAACAACAAATAAGAAAATCGGAAAAAGAAATAACCCTATTTGCAAGTTATTTTATTCCTTCTTTTACATTAAAAAAATTGCTAAAAAAAGCTGCAAAAAGAGGAGTAAATGTTCAAATAGTTTTGGCTTCCAATTCCGATGTTGGTTTAGCTAAATACGCCTCTGAATATTTTTATATTGATATGCTAAAATCGGGAATTAAACTTTACGAGTGGAAACCAAGTGTGTTGCATGCAAAAGTTGCAATTATCGATTCTAATTGGTTTTGTGTAGGTTCATATAATTTAAACCATTTGAGCGATTTTGGAAGTATAGAATGCAATTTAGAAATATTAGATAAAAGTTATATTGAATCTTTGAAACCAATTTTTAATAATTTTATTTTAAAGGATTGCGATAAAATACTCCTTTCTGATTTTAATATAAAAAATACTGTTAAAAATAAATTTATAAATTTTTTATCTTATAATTTGTACCGGTTTTTACTCTTTATTCTATTTATTTTACAAAGTAAAAACAGCAGAAAAGCAAGGAAATGAATATTTAATTTATTTTGTATTTATTAAAATATTATTTTGCATCCTTTATTTAATTAATATGAACAAAATAACACTTTCCATTTTAACAATATTGGTAGTATTTGCCTCGTGTAGCAAAGAAGAAGGGGTAACAGAAGATAAATGTGCTGGCAAATATGCATCGAGTACTTTTACCAATTTAGTAATAAGTTTAGAACAAGATAAACAAATGGGCTTGGCTGCAGTTGCAGAAATTGAAGGAAATACAACTGAATACCCTATTTTAGATTCGGCTAGTAACAAAGTTGCTTACGGACATATAAATAGAATTACCAAAAATATTTTAGATAGTGGTGGAGCATATTACAGAAACGATTTTGCTTGGAGAGTTAGAATTATTAATAAAGATGTATTGAATGCATTTTGTACTCCCGGAGGCTATATTTATGTATACACAGGTTTAATTAAATTTTTAGATAATGAAACGCAATTGGCTGGTGTTATGGGACATGAAATAGCCCATGCAGACAAACGTCACAGTGCAAACCAAATGTTAAAAAATTATGGAGTTAGTGCTTTAACCACCATTTTAACAGGAGGCGATCCTGGAGCTTTATCTAATCTTGCTACACAGCTAATTGGCTTATCTTTTAGTAGAGCCGATGAAACTGAAGCAGATAAATTTTCGGTAAAGTATTTAAATGGAACCAGTTACGATGGTCGTGGAGCAAAATATTTCTTTGAAAAGCTTATTGCATCAGGGCAAACAGGTGGCACACCCGCTTTTTTAAGTACACACCCAAATCCAGAAAATAGAGTTGCAGATATTACTAAAGTTTGGGAATGTTATGGAAGTAAAGTTGGTCAAACCTTCGATGCGCAATACATGGCGTTTAAGGCTAGTTTACCTTAGTATTTTAAATTAAAAAATAGTGCAAAAGCGGAATTTAAAAGTTCCGCTTTTTTTGTGCAAAAATATTGGGGCGTTCCCTGCATTCCATTGCCAAGCCCAACAGCAGGTCAGGCTATTCGCTGCAATCTTTTATCCAACCCAAATGCCAAATCAATAAAAGGATTTTCGCTACTATCCTTAACGCATTTGTTTTTAAATTTATCATTAAAAAAAACATACATTTGCCATTGAAAGGTCGGTAATATTTGAAAAAATTAATACTAATTTTAAAACAGCTGAACCGCTTTGCCAAAACCAGGCTTTTTTACCCTTGTGGGATTTTTAGTAACTTGTTATTAAAGACGTTAGAAGGTTGCGGCTCCTGTGGAGGCTAAATCCTATTCATTTCGGATTTTTATCAAAAGCCGACCTTTTTTTTTAAAATAAATAACCTATTTTCAGCCCAAGTTGAGTGGCAAACCTGTTGGTTTCAAAATACCTTCTTGCTATAAAATTATTTTCCTTAGAGTTATAAATTGTAATTGATTTATTTCTATTATCAAAACAACTACCAATTCCCAAAAATCCATCTAATAATATTCTATTCTTAAAGGTAATTTTTGCACCTAAATTAAACATGAATGTTAATGCTTGAATATCGAATTCTGAGCTATTTTCTTGATAAGTATTATTATAGTTGGTAGAGTATTTTCTTGATTCACTAAAATTAGCAAAAGCAATTTCAGGACTAAAATACATCCCATTGAAAGTTGTTTTATTTGTTTTTATAAAATTAGAAAAAACTTTTTTATAATTGGTTTTTATAAAAAATCCATTGGCTTTGTAAGAGTATGTTTCATAATAATTACCTTCTACTTTTGGCTCATATAAACCTATTATTCCTATAGTAATTTCAGTTGTTTTAAATTCATTAATTTGATGTTCTAAACCAATTTCTAGAAAATTATTTGTTAATGATAATGGTTCTAGTTTAATAGCATTTTTTCGTTCCTGCCCGTTTACATTAATAAATAACAAACTAAATACGATTAAATAAACTCTTTGCATTATTTACTTATTAAAATTATAAAACAAATCAATTGAAAAATTTAAAAAAGGACCTAATTCACGACCTATAAAACCTATTGCTGGAAGATCTTTAGTATTAATAAAAGTACTATCGTTGGATGCAATTCCAATACCACAACCGGTCAAAATGCTTAATTTATTATTTATTTTAAAAATCAAACCAAGCTGAAATTCATAAGTTAGTGAACTAAAATTATCATATTTTTTATCATAACCTATATTACCTAAAAAGTCTCTAATTGCTATATCTTGCTTTATTTCATAGTTAGATTTAGCAAAACTTAAACCCCAATAAGTATAAGCATTATAATCTTTTGATTGTATATTGTTAAAATTTATAATATTTCTAAAACCTAGTTTTAATTGATTTCCTGTTAATAAAAATTGTGCATTCCCTTCAACGCCTAAAATATTTCCATGATATTCTTTCCCATTATTAAAATAATACATAGAAGCATACCCTATTACATTAGGTTTAAAGAAGAAACCATAATTTAAATTAAAATGATACGTATTATGTATAAATAAACTTGATGTGAGAGGAATTAAACCTACACCTATAGTGTGCCTATTCTTTTTTTCTTCATTTTGAAATTGTCCAAAAGAGTTAAAAGAATAAATAATAAAATAAAGTAAAAATATATTTTTTTTCATTAATAATATCCGTTTATGGCTCTACAACCAAACTTAAAATAATTGGTTGTAGAATAACTTGGTTTAAGCTCAACAAATGGTTTATATCTTTCTCCATTGCATTCATCGGCAGAAACATAAACAGCAGTCATTTTATAATTAATAATCAAAGAATCTAATACCGTATCATTTTTGCTAATTTCAAAAACCATGCGGTTGTAATTGGCCAATAAAGGTAAAGCAGTTTTTGACTCTATAGGATAATAAACTTTAGGATCAATTAGTTTAATTATCATTAAATTATCATATAAATAATTTTTGTCTAAAGATATTTGGACACCTGGTGAAGGATTATATTCGTAATAAGATGGTCCACCACAGCCACTGTATCCACATCTAAAGTGCAATAAACTAAACATTGCCAACAATAATACGATTCCTATTTTTTTCATAATCAGTTTATCAAATTTAATAGTTTAAGTTAAACAAAAAAAGGCAGCCTAAAATTTAAGCTGCCTTTTTAAAAATATTTATTTAAAACCTATTCAGTTTCTTTACCAACATTAAACACATCGGGGCTAAAGCCGGTAAAGCTAAATCCGCCATCGTGGAAAAGGTTTTGCATGGTTACCATACGGGTAAAATCGCTAAACATAGCTACACAATATTCAGCACATTGTTCTGCATTGGCATTTCCTAATGGACTTAATGCTTCAGCGTAATCAAAGAAATCGCCAAATCCTTTAACACCACTGCCTGCAGTGGTTTTAGTAGGGCTTTGAGAAATGGTATTGATACGCACTTTTTTATGTTTGCCATAATGGTAACCAAAGCTTCGGCTAATACTTTCTAATAATGATTTTGCATCAGCCATTTCGCTGTAATCAGGGAAAATACGTTGCGCAGCAATATAAGTTAATGCCACTATCGAACCCCAATCGTTGATAGCATCTTTTTTATAGCAAGTTGCTAATAAACGATGGAAACTCATAGCTGATATATCTAAAGTATCGTGCATAAATTTATAATCTAAATTGGTATAAACATTCCCTTTTCTAATATTCATACTCATACCTACAGAATGTAAAATAAAATCGATTTTACCACCTAAAATTTCCATCGATTTATCGATTAAATTATCCATGTCTTCATTTTTACTTACATCGCAAGGAATTATTTGTGCATTGTTACAAGCTACTGCCAAATTATTTATTTCGCCCATACGCATTGCAATTGGTGCATTGGTTAACACAAACTCTGCTCCTTGCTCTTGGCATTTTAAAGCTACTTGCCAAGCAATTGATTTATCGTTTAAAGCACCAAATATGATCCCTTTTTTCCCTTTTAGTAAATTATTCATTTAGTTATTCATTTTTTTTAGTAGCGCAAGTTTATACAATTTAGTTTTATGTTTGAAAAAAAAATATTTAACAAATGTTAACCAAACGAATATTTATTGTCTTTTTTATATTATTAATTAAAAAAGGTGGTTTTTCTCAACCTTTTTCAAAACAAGATTATTTACATGGAAAACTTACCAAATTGCGCAGCAGTTTTGATGTAAAAATGTATGAAATTACTGTAAAAGTTAATATAGAACAAAAATATATTTCGGGCAAAAACGATATTACTTTCTTGGCACTTGCCGATTTAAACAAAATACAAATTGATTTAAAAATGCCCATGCAAATAGAAAAAGTGGAAATGGAAGGAAAGTCACTTTTATATGAGCAAGATAGCAATGCCTATTTTATAACTTTTAACCAAATTATAAAAAATGGAAATAAAGCTACTATTTCAGTATTTTTTAAAGGAAATCCGCCAGTAGCCAAAAATGCGCCTTGGGATGGTGGATTTGTGTTTAGTAAAGACAGTGCCAATAAACCTTGGGTGGGTTTGGCTTGTGAAGGTTTGGGTGCATACAGTTGGCTGCCATGCAAAGATCATTTGAGCGATGAAGCCGAAACTATGATCATGCATTTGCAAGTACCAAACGGATTAACTGGTGTAAGCAATGGTAAATTAATAGGCCGCTCTCCCCTACCCGATGGTTATACCCAATTTGACTGGAAAACTAGTTACCCAATTAATAATTATAATATAACCATTAACATAGCCGATTATGAGCAGATACAAGATGATTACCGCAGTCCGTTGAACGGAATTTTGGTTTTGAATTATTATGTATTGCGCGAAAATGAACAAAAAGCCAAAGTTCATTTTAAGCAAGTTAAAGATATGATGGCTTGTTTTGAACGTTTTTTTACTCCTTATCCTTTTTGGAACGATGGTTACAAACTGGTGGAAACTCCTTATTGGGGCATGGAGCACCAAAGTTGTGTGGCTTATGGAAACGATTATAAAAATAACCAATGGGGTTTTGATTTTATAATAGTGCACGAAAGCGGACACGAATGGTTTGGCAATAATTTAAGCATGAAAGACCATGCCGATATGTGGATTCATGAAAGTTTTACTACTTATACCGAAGCTGTTTTTGTGGAGTTTAAGCAAGGTTATGATAAAGCTGTAAAATACCTCAATAGCCAAAGACATCACATAAAAAACTTATCTCCAATTATAGCTCCGCGTGATGTGTATTTTCATGGGCGAACCGATAATGATGTGTATTACAAAGGCACGTGGATGTTGCATACCATGCGTAATATGCTTAACAGTGATACTTGTTGGTTTAATATGCTTTACGAACTAAACCTTGATTTGAAACACCAAACTTTAACCAGTGCCGATGTAGAAAATTATATCAGCAAACGCACTCGGTATAATTTTGCACCATTTTTTAACCAATACTTACGCAAAACTAATTTGCCAGTTTTCGAATATCAGTTTATAGAAAAGGAAGATAAACTAGAGCTTAAGTACCGCCTAAAAACCGATGTAAGCGGTTTAGAAATGCCAATAAAAGTGATGTTAACCAAAAACAAATTTGAATACATTATTCCTGCAAATCATTGGAAAATTGTAGAACTACAATATGCTACCAAAGATAATTTTAAAGTAGATTTAGATAATTTTTTGATAGAGGTGAAGGAGGTGAAGTAATTGTTGGATGGTTGGATTGTCGGATGGTTGAATTGTTGGATGGTTGAATTGGTCAACTGCTAAATTGCTTTTTCGTTATTCGTTATTCGTTGTTCGTTGTTCGTTATTCGTTTTTCGTTGTTCGTTTTTCGTTGTTCGTTTTTCGTTGTTCGTTTTTCGTTGTTCGTTATTCGTTGTTCGATGTTCGTTATTCGTTTATGGTCAATGAGCGAAGGCCGATTGCTATCGGTCTAAGTGTTCGTTTTTCGTAGTTAGTTATTCAACATTCAACACTCAAAATTTATTATTCAAAATTCCCCACCTCGTCATGCCGGAGGCATCTTACTTGGTTAACTAAAACCTTTCCATTAACTTTTCCGCCCTTTGTTCTTGTTTGAAAGAAACGGCACCTACAACAAGAATTTCAGGATTATTTTTTCACCCCTAGCTAACTCTGACAGCTTTTTGGGAAGCGGCAATGGATAGAATGGCATTTTGTTTTTAAACACCTGCTAAAGCAGGAAAAATAAAACAACAATTTACAGACCCTGAAAGGGTCAAACGTTTATAAAAAAACAACTTGTCGTGGTCCGACCCCATCGGGGTCGTATGTTATACTTACAAAATTGGTTATAAACATGTGACTCCTTTGAAGTCAATTTAGTTTGTAAGATGAAATAATAACAAATTAATTTACTTAATTATTTTTAATAATATTTTCCTGAAACCTTAAAACGTAACCCCGAACTCACTTTCCGTTTTATGCACTTGTTGGTTTTTGAGCGAAGCGTCACAAACAAGAACTATTTAGCCCTTGTTTGCCTTTAAGCAAAGCCACACCAACAAGAAATATTGAATTCGAACAAAAAAAGCTATCAAATGTTAAAACCTGATAGCTTTTTTGCATTCAATAATATAGTGTATTATCCTTCATATAATCCCAAAACATCCAATATATTATTCAACTCATCAAAATCTTTTAAGCCTGTTTTTTCTTCATTGCCTCCTATAATATTTAAGGCATAAGGTTGGTAAGTGGCTAATGTTTCTTTAATGTTTTCGGGTGCTGTATCAAAACCCCATACTATTTTATAATCAGCACAAATAGTTTTTAACTGTGCTTCATTTATGTTATTTTTTTCAAAACTATTGTATAAATGAAAAGCATCTACTTTTTCTGAATAACTATTTAAAATTTTGTTTAAAGCAGTTACATCAAATAAACTGGTATCAATTTTTTTGATAATTGGTTTTTCAATTTCTGCGAGATCTGAAGGAAATAAATCGTTATTAATTTCAACAACATCTATGTTCAACATTTCACAAATGTCATTTACTTCTTTTATAGTTTGATTGCCAAATTCGGCAATAATAAAACATCCAGAAGTCCAATCAATTAATTCTTTGGCTTTTACAGGAGGTATATAATTAAAACTTTTAACATCAAAACAAAAACCCATATAATCTATGCCAGCAGCTGCTGCAAAGCGTGCATCGCTTAAATTGGTAATATTGCCTAACTTTATTTTAACCTTTTGGTCCATTAAATTTTATTTATTTTTTTGTAAATAGGAACATTGCTACATGCTTCGCCATACATTAAGCTTTTTACAACAGGCAACAGTTTATTACACATTTCCATATAAGCAGCTACAGGTAATTCGTTTTGGCTACAGCCCTTTAAAATTATACGTTTATCAGCATAATCGGCTATGTTTATTTGGCTCATTGCAGCACTATACAATTCAATTTCGAGTTGATCTAAATTACCGAAAACGTACTTATTTGCGTATGGTTGAACAGCACTTGCCAAAAGCATATAAGCCCAAGTTGGAATTATGGCATCGGAGCTACAATAAAAAGCTATATTTTGATTTTGGTATTGACTCCAATCGTGGTTTTTAACAAAATCTCTAAAGTCTTTTTCTTTTAAAATCATTTCCCTAAAAAGCCAATCTTTAATATCGAATAAAACCCTTTTCCCAGGGTGGCGAAATGTTTCTAAATCAATAGTAATTAAACCACTATTTGCTACTTTATTTTCTATTAAATCTAGTTCTGATAAATCCATTTTATTGTCTTACAATCATGGTTCTGGTAATGGTTTTTTGCCCTAAAACTTGAACCACATTGGTATCACTTTTTGTTCCACTTTGTGCTCGTAAATAATAATTACCTTGTAAAATGTAACCAAAATCGGCCTCACCTCCAAAGCTAGTAATGGAGTTTAAATAAAAGTTTCTTTTCAAATCTTCGTAAGTTGGATAAAGAAAAACTTGAGCACCATTAATTACATTATTTCCATTTGTTCCATCTAACACTATTACTTTTAATCTTCCGCTAAATTGAGAACTATCGTTAGTAATAATAGTTTGGTTTGGATTGGCAGCTGTTTCGCTTTTTGTACACGATGAAACTGCTATAAGAATCATCATTGAAAAAATTAATTTGTTCATTATATTATTTATTTTATTTCTGATATTTTTATGGTATTTACTCTATGTCTTTCTATAATTGGCATGCTTGCAGTATTAATTACTATTTGGCCTGGCTTTACAAAGCCACCTTTTTGTAATTTATTGTTTACATCCAACATCGAATCATCAGTACTTTCAAATTCGCGATATAAAAATCCTCTTACTCCCCACACCAAACTTAAAGTATTAACCAAACGTGGATTAGTTGTAAAAATAAAAATACTTGCTTTAGGTCGAAATGATGAAATTTTATATGCAGAATAACCTGAAAAAGTCATGCCAACAATGGCACTTGCTTTTAAATGATCGCTAACCCTCACAGCAGTAAAACATATTTCGTCTGATAAAAAAGTTTCACTTTCGGGTTTAGGTCTATTGTCTTTAAAATAAGGAGCATTTGTTCCAGTTTCTACTTCCATTATTGTTCTACGCATATAGCTGATGGCATTTATAGGATAAGCACCAACAGAAGTTTCGGCACTTAACATCACAGCATCAGCACCATCCATTACTGCATTTGCAATATCATTTAATTCAGCACGAGTAGGAACAGGACTAACAATCATGCTTTCCATCATTTGTGTAGCAATAATTACTGGCTTACTGGCTTCAATACATTTTTTAACAATTTGTTTTTGAATAACTGGTACTTTTTCCATTGGTAATTCTACTCCCAAATCTCCTCTAGCAACCATTACTCCATCCGATGCTGCAATAATTTTATCAATATTTGTTACCGCTTCAGGTTTCTCTATTTTAGAAATTACACGTGGTTTCCAATCGTTTAACTCTATAATGTTTTTAATAAAAATTACATCATTTTCCGATCTTACAAACGAAAGAGCAACCCATTCTACTTTATTTTCTATTCCAAACTTCAAATCATCCAAATCTTTTTGAGTCATACTTGGAATACTCATTTTAGTATTTGGCAGATTAAAACCTTTTTTGTTAGAAAGCCATCCACCAAAAATAACCTCAGCTTTTACCAAGTTTTTCTTATTGGTTTCAATCACTTTTAATTCTAATTTTCCATCATCTAACAATATTCTTTCACCTGGGTTTACATCTTTAGGTAAGTTTTCAAAACTTATGTAAATTCTGTTGCTTGTTCCAATACATTTTTCGGTGGTAACTTCAATTATTTCACCTTTTACAAGTTCAACTTTTCCGTTTTCCATTTCGCCTACACGCAACTTTGGTCCTTGCAAATCAAGCAACATGCAAACATTGGTTTTTAATTCTTCGTTTGCCTGCCTAATATTATTAATTACTTGTTGATGATCTTCGTACGAACCATGAGAAAAATTTAAACGACATACATCTACTCCTTCGTTTATTATGGCTTTTAAATTTTCTAAACTGCTAGTTGCTGGCCCAATAGTGGCAACTATTTTTGTTCTATTAAAAAGTTCTTTGTTCATTTACTATATTTAATTAATTATAATATTAAATTTACTTTTTGCTTTAATCTTTTTTGGTCAATTAAGCTTATATGTTGAATTTCCTTAATGGCTTTAACCTTATTTGAAAAATTCTTCTTGTCAAAAAAGGTCAAACCTCCTTCAATTAGAATAAAATATTGAATGGTTCTAAGTTCAGAAAATAAATTTATTCCATCATCAGAGTTTGAAAAAAAAGTATACTTCAAATGGTTTAGCTCATCGTTAAAAACAAATTTATTAAAATAAAAGTTTTCGTTAGTTGATTGGTTGAACCACTCAATGCTGTTTTCTCTTTGCAAATCTAAGTCGAAAGCTTTATTTAAAAGCCAAGCAAGTCTAGCAATTTTTTCAGCACTTAAAATGCCATAAAAAAATGTTTCCTCTTCATTGTCAATATCTAAAATATATTTTTTCAAGCAAAAACAGCGCTAATATACAATTAGAAAATGAAGTAAATGTTATTTATTTGAAAACAAGCACAATTTAATTAATTGCAGTATGTAAATTTGGTAATTTACCCAATTCTTTTAAATAAGAAATGTGAGAATTGAGGGCTGAAAAAAAGGTTTTATTTTCTAAATATTTTACCCCATATTCTTTGGCTGTTTGCTTTACTATTTTTGAAATAGCTGGATAATGAACATGTGAAATTTTTTGAAACAAATGATGTTCAATTTGATAATTTAAACCACCCACATACCAAGATAATAATTTGTTGTTTGGCGAAAAGTTTACAGTTGTATTTAATTGATGAATCGCCCAATCGTTTTCTATTATTCCTTCAGCATTAGGCATAGGATGGTGAGTATGTTCTACGGTATGGGCCAATTGAAAAACAGTGGTTAAAATAATTCCTGCAAAAAAGTGCATTAACAAAAACCCTAATAACACATGTACAAATGGAATATGAAATAAAAACATTGGCATAATAAGAATTAAAGCAAAATAAAATATTTTAACGCCAATTATTTTTGATAAAATAAATACATTTTGTTTTTTGGAAGCGCTGTTCACTCCGTTTTTAGTATACTGATAAAACTGAATAAAATCTTTTGCAACAGCCCAATAAAATGTAAGTAAACCATAAAAAAAGAAAGCATATAACCATTGAAAGCGATGAAAACTTTTCAATTTAGTATGAGGCGAAAACTTTAAAACTAATCTGTCTGAAATATCATCATCGAGGTGGGTAATATTGGTATAAGTATGGTGCAAAATATTGTGTTGCAGTTTCCAGTTAAAAACCGAGCCTCCAACCAAATTTAATGTATGACCAACTAAATAATTTATATTTTTATTTGATGAATATGCACCATGGTTAGCATCGTGCATTACACTCATTCCAATACCTGCAAGGCTTATTCCCATAATGCTCCAAAGCACTAAGCTAATTCCTAAATTAGGTGTAAATGAAAGTAGCAATACAAAAGGAAAATAATATGAAAATAATAAAATAAAAGTTTTTAAAACCATAGCAGTATTTGCATGTTTCGAAATTTTATTTTCTACAAAATATTGATCTACTCGTTTTTTTAAAATGGAGTAAAATTGTGTTTTATTTTTATCTATAAATTTAACTTGTTGTTTCAATTGTGACATAATACAAATAAAGTTACTTTACGTTGATTTACAACGAATAATTATAGATACAGAATATAATATATGTTAATTAAAAAAAAGTAGTATTTTTAAAACTATTCAAGCTAAATATAATTATACATTTATAAATTTTATTGATAACATTGCACTTCAAATTTTATGCAAATAGCCTCAATTTCAGAAATAAAAAAAGAGTTACAAACACTGCATGCTGCGCAATTAGTGGACCTTTGCATTAAAATAGCTAAATATAAAAAAGACAATAAAGAATTTTTAAATTACTTGCTTTATCAAACCAGTAATGAAACGCAATTTATTGAAAATATAAAACTTGAAATGACAGAATTGTTTGGCGATATAAACAGAACCAACTTATATTTTGCAAAAAAAACCATTCGAAAAATATTACGTTTAGCCAATAAAAACGCAAAATACTCGGGGATTGTTACTACCAATATTGAGCTTTTAATGCATTTTTGCAAAGAATTAAATAATACAGGTCTTGATTTTAAAAAAAGTACAGTTTTAAACAATTTGTATAATTCACAAATTAAAAAAATAAAAGAATCGCTGAGTACTTTACACGAGGATATTCAATACGATTACCAAAAAGATTTAGAAATATTAACAAAATAAAATAATGCTAGGACTAAAACTGCCAACCGATCCACGTTGGGTAAATATAGTAGAAAAAAAATTAGAAGAAATACTAACCGATCATGCTTGGTGCGAGCAAAAAGCGGCTAGTAATGCAATCACAATAATAACATATAATCCAGAATTAACTGATTTGGTTGATGATTTATTAGCATTGGTTAAAGAGGAATTATCGCATTTTGAACAGGTTTTTAATATTATAAAAGAACGCGGTTACACTTTAGGCCGCGAGCGTAAAGACAGCTATGTAAACGAACTGTATCAGTTTATGCAAAAAGGTGGCAGCCGCAATGCAAGTTTTGTAGACAGAATGCTATTTTCAGCCATGATTGAAGCCAGGAGTTGCGAGCGATTTAAAGTACTTTCCGAAAATATTGAAGATGTAGAATTAGCAAAATTCTACTACGATTTAATGGCAAGTGAAGCCAGTCATTACACCACATTTATAAGTTATGCACGCAAATATGGAACTGATGTAGATGTAGATAAACGTTGGAAAGAATGGCTGGAACATGAAGCAAAAGTTATTGCCAATTATGGCAAACAAGAAACCATACATGGGTAAGATTGGGTTGTTGATTTAGTGATTTGTCGATTTAGAGATTTAGAGATTTGTTGATTTAGTGATTTATAGTCTATTTCTCATTGCCTATTGCCTATTGCATATTGCATATTGCATATTGCATATTGCCTATTGCATATTGCATATTGCTCATTGCTCATTGCCTATTGCCCATTGCTCAACTCTCATTGCTCAACCCTCATTTAACAACTCTCATTTCTCAACTCTCATTTCACAAATCTCATTTCCCAACTCCCAACTCCCATTTCCCATTACCAAATCTATTCCAAACTTTTCAACAATTTCTTCGCATCTTTTACTTTCTTTCCTTTATATTTAATTAACGCTTCTAATAATAATTTTGCTTCTGAAAATTTTTGAGTTTTAACTAAATTTTGTGCTTTTAAAAACTGTGCCTCTTCATTAAAATTATTAATACTATTTAAATAAAATAAGCTACTGTCGAATTGGTTTTTGATAAATAATTTTTCTGCAGTTTCAAAATTTATAGTATCTTGTTTTTGATTTACATTAAAATCAATATTATTATTTTGCATTTGGTTGCTATATGCTTGTGGAATGCTGGCAGCTTTGGCTTTTGAAGCACTTTTAATTACTACTTCCACTTTTCTAACAGGTGTTGGGTCATCTGCGTCAATTAACTTCTTTTCATTTAATGCTTTTATACTTTCTGTTTGAACTGTTTCTCCCATCGATTCTTTTGAAACTTCATCAGGTAACATTTGAGGAGTAGTTAAATTATTTTCATTTTCTTGATCAATAATAACCTCTTTTATTGCTTTAGGTTCATAGTTATCGGCTAATACTTTGTCTTGTTTATTTTCTTTCTTAGTTAAAAAAGCAGTAGTATCTAACTGTTCAAAAACTGCGGGTGGAATGGTTTCATTCTTTGTTTTATTTTCAGCAAATTCGTTATTTAAATTTTGAGAATTGTACCAAACCAAACCAAAACTAATGAATAAAATTGCAGCAGCACTCCAATACCAAATTAATGGCTTTATTTTATTTTTTTGCTTAATAATTTCATCAACCGCACTATTCACTTTATTAACCGTATTAACCAATAAACTTGGAACAAGCATGGCATCAATTCCTTCTTTTACATCGGCACATAGTTCGCATGTTTTCACATGATTTTCCATGTAAATTAAGTTGGCTTCGCTAATGGTGTTATTAGCATAAGTTTCCCAAATATTATTTTCTATGCACTTTGTTGTATCCATAAAAATAGAGCTAACCCAATGGTTATTCCTTTTTCTTCTAATATTATTTTTAAATTTCGTTTGCCATTTTGAATATAACTTTTCACTTCATTTTCGGTGTAACCCGTTTGGGTAGCTATTTCAATATAACTTTTGTTTTTAAGGTAAAATAGTTCAATACATTCGCGTTGTTTGTCTTTTAAATTTAAAATTGCATTTTCAACAGCTACTAGTTTTTCTTCTTTTTCTGCCTTGTCATCATCCTGATTCAAAATTGCACCCAATTGCATAAAAATATTTTCATTATCCTCCTCACCTTGGTCAATACTTACCAATTTGTTGGGTTTTCGCAATAAAATAAAGCAATGGTTTTTGCAAACAGTATACAACCAACTTTTAAAATTTGTAATTTGATGCTTTTGTAAATCGGTAAAAAGTTTTTCGAAAATATTCATAGCTGCATCGTGGGCTGCATCTTCATTTTTTAAATATTTATTGCAAACTGCAAAACACATTAACGAATGGCGTTTAAATAATTCGCCAAGCACCAAATTATTTTTGGTGTTTTGGTATTCTAATACCAAATCTTCATCGCTTTTTATGTGTAAAGTGTTATTCAAAAAAACAAATATGAAATAATTTTATGGAATTTAATTATTAAATGTTTCTAAGGGTTAAATCAAATTAAATTTTACATATGAAATCATTATTTTTAAGTGCCGTTTTATTATTGAGTACATTTACTTACGCTCAAAACAAACCCATTAAAGCAAAATTGCAACGAGCAACAGTTTATTTACAAGGAGCACATTTATTTTACAACGAAACCATTAATTTAAATCAAGGTATAAACGATTTGGTTTTTGAAAATATTTCTCCAAGCATTAATGTTACTTCTTTGCAAGCCAATAGCAAAGAAGGAACTGTAATGGAAGTAAGGCAAAACATAAAATACAAAGAACAACCTAAGCCTACTAAAAAATATGAAATAGAAATAGAAAGGGTGCAAGATTCATTAGAAAATTTTAAGTTTATAGAAACCGAATTAAACAATAAACTGAAGGTGTTGGCAAACGAAAAAAGTTTGTTAACCAACAATAAATTAATGCGTGGTGAACTTTTTAACGATTCGCTTTTATTGCTGCAAAACAGCCTTATTTTTTTAAAAGCCAAGCTTAATGAAATATATGAGCAAGAAACAAAAGTAGAAATACAAAAAAACAAAAACTTAAAAATAGTAACTAAACTAAATGTTCGCTTACAATTGCTTTACGATTTGCAAAGCAATAATGGTGAAATAAATATTGAAGAAACGCAACCCATTTACCAAGTAATAGTTACTGTTTATGCCGAAACTGCCTTGCAAACACAAGTTAATTTTAATTACTTAATTGCAAATGCAAGTTGGGTTCCAATGTACGATTTGCAAGCAACTACGCTCACTAATAATTTCCAGTTAAAATACTTTGCCAATATTACCCAAAACTCGGGCTTAGATTGGAAAAATGCTAACTTAACTTTAAGTACATCAAACCCAAACGAAGCCAATTTTAAACCTGAATTAACGCCATGGTATTTGAGTTTTTTAGAATACAGACAAAAGCAAAGCATCAATTATTTATCAAATGCGTTAGCGCCTGTTCAAGCAACACGAAAAAGTATGAGGATTGATGCTGATGAGCCAAGCCAAGAAAGTTTGAGTCAAATTGAAGAAAAGCCATTAACAGACTACATAAACGTAAGCCAAAACTTAATACGAACTGAATACGAAATAAAACTAAACTACAACATAGCCAGCGATGGAAGGACACATAAAGTATTAATTAACCAACGTGCAGTGCCAATGATACTGGCTTTTGCAGCAGTTCCAAAACTGTGTACCGATGCTTTTTTACAAGCTAAAATTGTAGGTTGGGAGGATTTAAACATAATACCAGGCAGCGCACGTTTGTACTTTGATGGAACTTACGTTGGCGAAATGTATTTGAATGCCAATAGCAATAGCGATACTTTAAGCGTAAACCTAGGAAGAGATAAAACCATTGCCATTACTCGTAAAAAAATAAAAGAGAAGTTTAAAGTTAAATTTATTGATAACGAAAAAGTAGAAACCCGCACCATAGAACTACAAGTGCGAAATACTAAAAACATACCCATTGAAATGGAGTTAGAGGACCAAATACCAATAGTACAAGGCACTGAAGAAATAAAAGTAAAATTATTAAGCAGCGATGATGCCGAATTAGATGAACTAACTGGTAAGCTAAAATGGCGAGTAAAACTAGGCGTAAAAGACATGAAGAAAATTACTTTTACTTACGAAATAAAATATCCTAAAAACAAACCAGTGATGGGTTTATAAATAAATAATATGATTGGCGAATGAGAAAGAATAGATGTTAATTGATTTTAACATCTATTCTCTTTTGTTTACTATTCTATTTTCTATTGTCTATGGTCTATAAACTATGGTCTCACAAATATCAATTAAACTTCATACTTTTCAACGCTTTTGCTTTCCATTGTGCAATAAGTACAACTGTTAATGTGGCCATTCCACCAAAAACTACCGAAGGAGCTAAACCTAAAAAACGTGCAGCTACACCACTTTCAAAAGCACCTATTTCGTTTGAACTTCCTATAAAAATGGTGTTGATAGAAGAAACCCTACCTCGCATATCATCGGGAACGTATAGTTGCATAATGGCACCACGAATAATTACACTGATGCTATCGAATGCGCCACTTAAAAATAAAAGAAAAATACTTAAGTAAAAATTGGTACTTAACCCAAAACCAATCATACAGGCACCAAAAGCTGCAACAACAAATATTAATGTTTGTCCGGGTTTATTAAAACTACCATAAAACGAAAATACTATCATAGTAATGCTAGCACCTAAGGCTGGAGCAGCCCTTAAGTAGCCTAATCCTGTAGCACCAACATTTAATATTTCATGCGCAAATGCAGGCAATAAAGCCACTGCTCCTCCAAATAATACCGAAAACAAATCGAGTGAAAGTGCACTTAAAATTATTTTATTATTAAATACATGCTTTATGCCTTCCGCTAAGTTTAACCATATTGATTGTACTTTCATTTGTACTACATGTTTATTTACTTTAATTAAACTTAAAAAAGTAAAAGCAATTAAAAACAAACAAATAATTACAATAAAACTATAAGTTATTCCCAAGTAATTATACAAAAAACCTGCACTTGCTGGCCCAGCAATGGAGGCTATTTGCCAAGTTGTGCTGTAAAAAGTACTGCCTTTAACCAATTGTTCTTTACTTACTAATTGTGTTAAAATAGATTGCCCAGCAGGAGCATAAAAACCCCTTCCTAAGCCTATCAGCATTACTAAAACATAAATACAATTTACTTGAAAAGCAGGTAAATAATTTGATGATGTAACAATTAATAAACCAATTGCACCAGCCAACATGGTAAGCATACTGCATTGCATTATTTTTTTTCGGTTATGTTTATCAGCCACATGGCCGGCAAACAAGGCAATACTTAAAGCTGGAACTGCTTCTGCCAAACCAATTAAACCTAAAGCCAATACATCGTTAGTAATTGCATAAATATACCAACCAATAATTACGGCTATAATTTGGTAAGCAAGTGTTAAAAAAAAGCGAGTAA
Organism: Bacteroidota bacterium; assembly: GCA_037141455.1. Lineage (GTDB taxonomy): Bacteria > Bacteroidota > Bacteroidia > UKL13-3 > UKL13-3 > JAAFJM01. Next base: position 9,348 of record JBAXCN010000014.1, on the reverse strand, counting down.
ATATAAAATTTCGGTAGCTGCTTATTCTAAATGGATGCTCAATACTCATTATTTAATTGCTCATTTTTATCCATTTCCAAATTTCTTTATAAGTTGGTTTTTTCCCAAAGGTTAAAATACCAATTCGGTAAATGCGCGATGCGAGCCAAACGGTAAACATAAAGCCAAATACCATTAATGCCATTGATAATAATAACTCCCAAGTTGGTACACCAAAAGGCAATCGAATCATCATAACTACGGGCGATGTAAAGGGTATAATAGAAAGCCAAAAGGCTGCTGTTCCGTTGGGTGAATTTAATACCAAACCTTGCGCCAATGCTATTGAAAAAATTAATGGCATTGTAACTGGTAACATAAATTGTTGGGTATCGGTTTCATTATCTACCGCACTGCCAATTGCTGCAAACAAAGCACCATAAAACAAATAACCAGTAATAAAATAAAACACAAATACTGATATTAAATAAGGATAATTAAAAGACAATAAACCATCTAAAAAAGCATTGCCGCTAATGGCTTTTGCAGGCATTGAATTAGGCAAACTCGAAGCCACATTTGCCATTTCTTTTACATTATCGCCCATTAATAATGAACTAACTAATGGCATTGCCAATAAAATTAACGTAACCCAAATTATAAATTGTAATAATCCCACACCAGCAATTCCTAATATTTTACCCATCATTAACTGAAAAGGTTTAACCGATGAAATTAAAATTTCTACAATGCGATTGGTTTTTTCTTCAATTATTCCTTTCATAACCATTACACCATATAAAAAAATAAACATGTAAATAAGCAATGCACCACCCATTCCTAAAGCTGATGCTGCACCCGAGTTTGATGATTCTTCGGTAGCATTTTCTAAATTAATTTTTGATGAATTGATTATTACTTTAGTATCATTTATTTTCTTAATAATAACCTCATCTATTTTAAAATGTGCCAGTTGCTCATTCTTAATTATTTTTTCAATTTCATTCTCTACATAATCAATTTGCGAAATGCTGGGCTGTTCAACAGCAGTAAATTTAACGCCTTGCAAATTATTTATACCAAATGAATCAGGAAATTGTAACAAAGCAAAATACTGTGGATTGGCTTTTAAAAACTCTGAAGAAGTTAATGTTTCGGTACTTCCATATTCAAATTTAAATACTTTGTTATTGTTAAATTTATCGGTTACAAATTCAAAGTAATCATCATCAACAAAAACGGTTTTTACCTCTTCATTTCCCGGACCATTAATGGTAAAATATATAATTATTGCATAAAATAATACAATTAATAAAGGCGATAAAATTGTCATTACTAAAAACGACTTCTTTTTAATACGGGTTAAAAACTCACGTTTTAATATCAAAAATATTTTATTCATACTTATAAAATTAGGGAGCAAACATAATTACTAACCATTGAAAAAAAACACCAATTATAAAAAAGTTTGACAAATGAAGAAAATTTGAATTAAGTTCGGAATGCGGAATGACAAAAATGCGGAATTGGAATTGGAGATGATAGGTGGGAGTTGGGAGATGAGAGATGGGAGATGAGAGATGGGAGATGAGAGGTGTGAGGTAAGAATTGGGAAATGAGAGTTGATTTGTAAACAGTTTCATAATTCATTCACGCCATGCGTGATAAAAATTCAACATTCATTAACGCTATGCGTGATAAAAATTCATAATTCATAATTTACTTCCTATTAATAATACTAGCTATAGGTTGTGCTGTTGGCATAATAATTAGTTCATTTATATTTACCCTAAATGGCCTGTTTAAACAAAACCAAATGGCTTCGGCTATGTCGTTTGCTACTAGGTTTTCAAAGCCTTCATACACTTTTTTTGCTTTTTCTTCATCGCCATAAAACCTTACAATAGAAAATTCAGTTTCTACCGCACCAGGATGAATGGCCGTAACCTTTACTCCAAAAGGCGCAAGTTCAATGCGCATTCCCTTGCTCAACGCATCTACTGCATGTTTGGTAGCACAGTATACATTTCCGTTATTATATACCTCCTTACCCGCAATAGAACCAATATTGATGACATGGCCTTTTTGGTTATTTTTTAAAATGGGTAAAATGCATTTACTTACATACAATAATCCTTTTATGTTGGTATCAATCATAGCTTCCCAATCGCTCAATTCGCCATCGTAAATTGGTCCTAATCCACTTGCCAAACCTGCATTATTAATTAATACTTCAATGTTTTTCCAATTAGTATCCAAACCCTCAATGGCTGCTTGCACTTGACTTTGAATGCGCACATCAAAAACCAAAGGAAGCACTTTTATATTAAACTCAGCAATTAATTCAATTGCTAATTTTTCTAGTCTTTCCTGCCTTCTTCCGGTTATTATTAAATCATATCCATTTAAAGCTAAAAGTTTTGCAGTAGCCTCCCCTATTCCTGCCGAAGCACCTGTAATAAATGCAATTTTGTTTGCCATTTTTAATTATATTTGGCTAGCAAAATAACAAAATAAAAATGAATCCATATTTAGAGATTGTACTTCGCTCATTAGCAGTTTATGCTTTTATAGTATTGGCTATTCGTTTATTTGGTAAAAAGGAGCTTTCGCAATTAAGCATTACCGATTTAGTTTTAATTTTATTAATAAGCAATGCAGTTCAAAATGCTATGGTAGGCGATGATACTTCATTGCAAGGCGGATTATTGGCAGCTTTCACTTTGTTTTTATTAAATTATACTATAAAATATATATCGTTTAAAAGTAGTTTTTTTAGTAAAATATTAGACGGAGAACCTGTAATGTTGGTTTATAAAGGATTTATTAAAAAGGAAAACTTAAACTCCCAAAAAATATCGCAACAAGAACTGGAAGCAGTAGCAAGAGAACATGGGTTAAAAAATATAAGTGATGCTGAATTAATAATGCTTGAAAGAGATGGCAGCATAAGTGTAATATCAAAAGAATTGAATGGGCAAACCATTCATAAACGCAAACGATTAAAAAAATATGGCGATAAGAGCATTGCCTAATTAATGTGTTTTTACTTCAATAATTTCTTTTAGGTTAGTGCTAAACCTTGGCGACAAGCGTTCTTGTTTCATTTTCCAAGTTCGTCCCAAATCGTGCCGAGCTAATTTTACTTTTTGGTTGCCAATGGTTTTGTTCAATTTATCCATTGCTTGCATTAACAATAAATGTTTGGGATTGCTATTTTCAAATAACGAAAATTGTTTTCTGTTCTCAGGTGTAATATCCATTACAACCACACCTGCTTTTTTGTAATAATAATTCTCCTTATAAATTTTTGCCAATCCTTCTAATGCAAACTTTGCAATTTCTATGCTTGAGTTAGTTGGATAAGGCGTTTTAACAACAATATTCTGACTGTATTGAGGCAAATCTTTTCTATGTCCATTGGTATGCAAAAAAATCATAATGGCATTGCAACAGCTTTTTTGTCTGCGCAATTTTTGAGCGCAACTAGCTGCAAAAGTCGAAACCCTTTCTTGCAACACTGCCAACTCTTTATAGTTATGGTCGAACGATCGTGTAGTAGCTATATTTTGTTTTGCCACAGTAGTATCTGCCATTTCAAGTGTTGGTTTACCTTCCAATTCATGTTTTAATCTCAACTCTACTACACTCATTTTCTTTTTCACCCAATCATCGTTTAGTTGAGTAAAATCGTAAGCCGTTTTAACTCCAATTTCAAAAAGCCGTTTCGAAAGTCTTCTGCCTATTCCCCACACATCTTCAATTGGCAACCATTTTAGTGCTTTTATTCTCTTTTCGTCAGTATCAATAATGTAAATTCCATTGGTACGTTCAGGAAACTTTTTAGCTATTTTATTGGCTGCCTTAGCCAATGTTTTAGTTGGAGCAAAACCTAAACTTATAGGAATACCGGTACTTTTGGTAACAACTTTTTTTATTTTTAAAGCTTCATCTGCTAAGTTTAAATAATCGCATTTATCATACAACAAAAAAGCTTCATCAATGCTATATACTTCTATTTCAGGAGCAAATTGCGAAAGTAAATTCATTACCCGCGCACTCATGTCGCCATACAAAGCATAGTTCGATGAAAAAACTTGTATATTGTTCTTGGTAAACATTTCTTGAAACTGATAAGCTACAGCTCCCATTGGTATTCCAAATTTTTTTGCTTCGTTGCTTCTCGCAATTACACAACCATCATTGTTTGATAAAACAACAATTGGCACTCCATTTAAATCGGGTCTAAAAACCCTTTCGCACGAAGCATAAAAATTATTACAATCAACTAACGCAAACATAATTTAGAATGATTTAATAACATGAGCAACCATTCCCCAAACTATAAAATCGTTATCGGCAGTTACTTTTATGGGTTTATACAAATCGTTTTCGGGTACTAACCAAAGGCAATCTTTGTCAAGCTTAATGCGTTTTACAGTAAATTCTCCATCAATATAACACACTGCAATTTTACCATCTTTGGGCTCAAGGCTTTTATCAATTATTAATAAATCGCCATTGTCAATGCCCGCATTTTTCATCGAATTTCCTTTTACTCGTCCATAAAAAGTAGCAGAAGGATTTTTAATAAATTCTTTATTTAAATCAATGGTTGCATCTATAAAATCATCGGCAGGCGAAGGAAAACCAGCACTAATTCCTTTTTCAACGTAAGGCAATTGAAGGTCAATTTCGGCTATTGCTGAAAAAAAATCGATGTTTTTACTGGTAAAAAGTTTAGCTGATTTCAATTGAAGGAATTTATTCCTCAAATATAAATATATAATTACTTAATGATTAAAAATAATTCCCTAAAATTGATAATAGTAACAGCATGAAGGAAAAAAATAATTAATTAAATTCATCCCAAGCATCCCAACTTCTAATTGAAATTCCAATAAAAACAGATTGAGGTAAATGGTCGTAAGCCACATTTAAAAGTAAACGCCTATAAATTGGAATAAATGTTCCAATAGTAAAAGTGGATAAAATTTTATCGTCTCGTTTATCTTCTATCCAAAACTTTTCACCTGTACCTTTTTCAATATATTCTCTATAAATTCTTTCTCTGGCTATTCCCACACCAAAATAAAGTGGCATTTTATGGGTTAACGCCACTACAAATGAGGGTACAAAAACAAAAGCGTATGTTTTATTTGAATTGTTTGTAAATAAATTATTTGACCTTACACTGTCAAAATTTTGTAAATCACCTGGGGTTCCAAACTGACTTGGTGCTAAAAAATCTCTGATTCCAAAACGGTAACTTATTGCCATGCCAATAGACTTGTAAAAAACGTGATTACCACCAAACAATAAATGTTCATGAGGCAACACATTCATTCCAAAAGCAGTGTAATCAATCATATTTTTTAACTTTACTTTTTGGGCAGAAGCGCTTAATCCAATCAATAAAAGTATTAGTAATAGTTTATTTTCTTTCATCAATGCGATAATAAAATTTTTTAACAAAAAATAACAGCTTTAATTTGCAAAATCATGCGTGTAGATATTATTACCTTACATCCTGCATTAATTGAAGAGGTTTTTAACCATTCAATAATGAAAAGGGCCCAACAAAAAAATTTGGCCGAAATACATTTACATAACTTACGCGAATTTGGTTTTGGTAAACACCAACAGGCCGATGATTATGCATTTGGAGGCGGTGCGGGCATGGTAATGATGATAGAGCCAATAGACAAATGCATAGAAAAACTTAAAGCTGAAAGAAGTTATGATGAAATAATTTACATGAGTCCTGATGGGGAAGAATTTTGCCAGCCAATGGCCAATAAATTATCAAGTTTAAAAAATTTAATTATTTTATGTGGCCACTATAAAGGAATTGACGAAAGAGTGCGCCAATATTTGGTTACCAAAGAAATTTCAATAGGCAATTATGTATTAACCGGAGGAGAACTTGCAGCTGCTGTTGTAGTTGATGCTTTAGTTAGACTTATTCCTGGAGTATTAAACGATGCACAATCGGCATTGAGCGATTCATTTCAAGATAATTTAATTAGTCCACCAGTTTACACAAAGCCCTTTGAATACAAAGGTTGGAAAGTACCAGAAATACTTTTAAGCGGTCATCAAGCAAAAATTGAAGCTTGGAAAATGGAACAATCGATAGAAAGAACCAAAGAAAGAAGACCTAATATGCTAAAAGATTGACAGTTGTGTTTTATTTAAAAATAATTCAAATTCTTTTTAAAATTATTTGGATTTTTATAAAATAGCCTTACTTTCGCAGTCCAATTTTTTGACCAAAGTAGTTATGAATTTTACAGACGCAATAAAATTAGTTGAATCAGAATTTATTACAGGAAAAACATTTCCTGCTTTTAAAGCTGGTGATACTATCAACGTATATTACAAAATTAGAGAAGGCGCTAAAGAGCGTATCCAACAGTATCAAGGTGTTTGCCTTCAACGCAGAAACGCTAATTTAGCTGAAACTTTTACAGTACGTAAAATTTCAAATGGTGTTGGTGTTGAACGTATTTTTCCTTTATATAGTTTAAATATCGATAAAATCGAGGTGGTCAGCCGCGGAAAAGTTCGCAGGGCTCGTTTGTTTTACTTACGCGCTTTAACTGGTAAAGCTGCCAAAATTAAAGAGAAAAGAGGTTAGTTTTTTCATAGTTAAATTGGAAAGCCCTGATTCAGTAATGGATTGGGGTTTTTTTTTGAAATTCGAAATTCAAAAAAATAAACTCAAATAAAATAATTTCAGAGAAAAACTTGAACCACATAGAAACATAGAATACATAGATTTTTGCAGTTTTTATTTAAATAAATTAACAATATATGATGTATGAAAAATACTCAAAAAAGTACCTTGACGATTTAACCTATGAAATTATAGGTGCAGCCATTGAAGTACACAAAGTTTTAGGGCCGGGATTATTAGAAAGCGCTTATCATCAGTGTTTAACTCATGAATTAATGTTAAGAAAAATCCCTTTTAAAGCAGAAGCAATTATTCCGATTGAATATAAAGATTTTGAATTTGAAACTAGTTTACGTTGTGATTTGTATATTGATGATATTTTTGTGATTGAATTAAAAGCTATTGAATCCGTCTTACCAATACATGAAGCACAATTATTAACATACATGAAATTGCTTAAAGCACCTAAAGGCATGATTTTAAATTTTAATGTGTTGAATATATTTAAAGAAGGTCAGAAAACTTTTGTAAACGAAATTTACAGAAACTTACCTGAATTATAAATATTCAAACCATAGCGCTATGTAATCTATGTTTCTATATGGTTCAAAAGATTTCTAACTAATAAAAATAATTTTTAAACTTATGTTTTCTATGGTTCTACTTGGTTCAAAAAAGTTAACAAGTAATAAAGTTTTATTATCTATGTATTCTATGTTTCTATGTGGTTCAAAAAATCAAACAAGTAATTTAAAAATAATTCAACTATATATTTCAAAAAAAATCAAATATTTCATAATTAAAAATATTATTTTATTCTATAATTTTTAACTTCCCAAAGTTTATGACAAAAGAAATTTCAAAAACATATTCACCACAATCAATTGAAGATAAGTGGTATAGTTACTGGTTAAGTAACAAATATTTTCACGCAACTCCCGATGAGCGTGAACCTTATAGCATTGTAATTCCTCCGCCAAACGTTACGGGTGTTTTACACATGGGCCACATGTTAAATAATACCATTCAAGATGTATTAACACGCAGGGCACGTATGCAAGGTAAAAATGCATGTTGGGTTCCTGGAACCGACCATGCAAGCATTGCTACTGAAGCCAAAGTTGTTCAAATGTTGCGAGAGCGAGGCATCAAAAAATCGGATTTAAGCAGAGAAGATTTCTTGAAATATGCTTGGGAATGGAAAGAAAAATATGGCGGAATTATTTTAGAACAACTAAAAAAACTAGGAGCTAGTTGCGATTGGGATAGAACCCGATTTACCATGGAACCTAGTTTAAGTGAAGCCGTAATTGACGTTTTTATTGACCTTTACAACAAAGGCTTAATTTACCGCGAATTGAGAATGGTAAACTGGGATCCGTTAGGCAAAACAGCCTTAAGCGATGAAGAAGTTATTTTTAAAGATGTAAATTCAAAACTATATTATATAAAATACCATTTAACTGAAAATTCGAAAAATGAAATTCTAAATTCGAATAATTCAACATCCAACATTCAACATTCAACATTTGTTGTGATTGCAACTACGCGTCCTGAAACTATTTTGGCGGATGCTGCCATTTGTGTAAATCCTAACGATGAACGTTTTAAGCATTTAATAGGCAAAAAAGCATTAGTTCCTTTTATAAATCGTGAAATTGTAATCATAGCCGATGAATATGTGGCCATGGATTTTGGTACTGGTTGCTTAAAAGTTACGCCTGCTCACGATAAAAATGATTATGATTTAGGAAAAAAACATGGTTTAGAAGTAATTGATATTTTAACTGAAGAAGGTTTTTTAAATGAAAAAGTACAAGATGAACGCTATATTGGTAAAGATCGTTTTGCGGTTCGCAAGCTAATTGCTATTGATTTAGAAGAAGCTGGATTTATTGAAAAAATTGAAGAATACAAAAATCAAGTTGGAACTAGTGAAAGAACGGGTGCGGTTATTGAACCGCGTTTAACGCTTCAGTGGTGGGTGGATATGAAAAAGTTTTTGGCTAAAAATCCGCAAGTTTTAGATGCAGTAATGAACGATGAAATTAAGTTTCATCCTGCCAATATGAAAAATACTTACAAGCATTGGATTGACAATATCAAGGATTGGTGTATCAGTCGCCAACTTTGGTGGGGACAACAAATTCCTGCTTGGTACGATGAGCAAGGTGATTTTGTAGCAGTGGCAAAAACCAAAGAAGAAGCATTAGCTTATGTTAAAAAAACTATGGACCATAGACCATGGACCATGGACTCTTTGAAACAAGACGAAGATGTACTAGACACTTGGTTCAGTTCGTGGCTTTGGCCAATTAGTGTTTTCGATGGTTTTAAAGAAGAAGGCAAGGAAGATATTAAGTATTTTTACCCAACCAACGATTTAGTTACCGCTCCTGAAATTATGTTTTTTTGGGTAGCCAGAATGATTATGGCTGGTTATGAATGGATGGGACAAAAACCGTTTAGCAATGTTTACTACACTGGAATTGTTCGCGATAAGCAGCGCAGAAAAATGAGTAAATCTTTGGGGAATTCTCCTGATACGTTAGATTTAATTTCGCAATATGGTGCAGATGGTGTTCGCATGGGAATGCTAATTTGTAGCCCTGCAGGTAATGATATATTATTTGACGAAAGCCAAGTTGAACAAGGAAGAAATTTTGCGAATAAAATTTGGAATGCTTTCC
>JBAXCN010000013.1:0-51366 GCA_037141455.1 Bacteroidota bacterium | reverse complement strand
AGTGAAGTAGATTTGCAATTGCGTGGACCGGGAGATATGGAAGGCACTATGCAAAGCGGTGTATTAGATTTACGAATTGCAAGTATTATTTTCGATAAAGAAATACTTGAAACTGCAAGAAAAGAAGTACAATCAATTTTAAATAACGACAATGATTTAATAAAACCAGAACATTTAATTTTAAACCAATATTTAATGCTTTACCGAAAAACAAATAAATGGGGAGCTATTAGTTAGCTTCTAGCTTCTGGCAACTAGCTTTTAGCAACTAATATTTAATACCGGACACTGAATACCAAACAACTATCAACTAACAACCAATATGAATTTTACACAATTCCCCCAAATTGATTTCGTGGCACTGCGCAACGAGTTAAAGTCTGAAACACCAGCATTATTTGGTAACATGATTGCTCAGCAAATGATAGAACATTTGTATACCGTTTATAATTTTGCATTGGTTGAAGAACCAATAAAAGTATTAACAGAGCCAGAAAAAATAGAAAAAGTTAAAAAATTATTTTTATGGTCGCCTGGTGGTTTTAAGCAAAATGTTTCAAATAACTTTACAAAAACAATATCGTTCGATACAATTTTTGAAAACATGGAAACTGCCATTAACAATTATGAAAGCAAGCATATTTTGGTAACTGACTTATTACTAAATAAAGTAGTTGAAAACAAAACCCATCCCATTTTTGGTTTATTAGATAATAAAGAATGGATTCAGTTTTTTACAAAACATACTTGGCACCATTTCAATCAATTTGGTTTGGTAAAGTAAAAACATAATATTCTTAAAAATAGCTAGTTGTATTTTTAAATAAAAATATTGTAACAAAGTTTTACTCTTGACGTATTAAGCTACATAATTAAAAAAATAAAAACCATGAAAAAAATAATACTGGCATATTTAATTTCCCTCACAAGTTTTTCGGCATTAGCACAGTCAAAAATTAATTTAGGTAATTTTACTAAAATAGAAATACCTGCAAACTTTGAAATAAAATTAATTCAAAGCGAAAGCAATCAAGTTTCGTTTGAAGGAAAAGACAATAAAAACGAAACTATAGCTTTATTGGAAAAAGGAGTTTACATCAGCAACAATACTTTACTGTTTAAGTTAGCTGAATTTGGGTCAAACTTACCCGTTGAATTAATAGTTTATACTAATCACTTACAAGAAATAAAATTAGAAGCAAATGCCAATGTTGAAATGGGATCTGATAGCTCAATAAAAGCAAAAGAGTTTAAAATAATTGCCGATGGCGCAACTAAAGCTGAATTATTTATAGAAGCTGAAAAATTAGAAGCTAAAATAAATGGTGCAAGTAAATTAATATTAGACGGCAAGGCAAATGAAGGTACATTAGAAGCTACTGGAGCATCGAGAATTAATGCTGTGGGAATGGCTTTTGAAAATTTAAATGCTGAAGCAAATGGTGCATCAAAAGTGAGCGCTACAATTAAAACTAATTTAAAAGTAAAAGTAAGTGGATTGGCAAAAATGGAATATGCAGGAAATCCAAAAAATATAGAAAAGGAAATAAGTGGTGCTGCAAAAATTGAAAGTGTTAACGAAGACAATGAAGATGATAGAAGTGTTAGTGCAGGAGTTTCTATAAATAAAGGCAAAAAGAAGAAAAGCAGAAAAAATAGCACTGATATGCAATCGGTATTTGGCGGTTTTGAGATTGGTGTAAGTACTTTTGTAACTCCAAATTTTAATACAACTTTATCAAATGCAAGTAAAAATTTGGAAACCAATATGGCTAACTCATGGCGCTTTGCAATAAACTTTGGCGATTTAGATTTACCAATTGTTAAAGGCAAATTAGCGTTGGCTACGGGTTTGGGTTTAAGTTTTGATTATTATGGCTTTAAAACTAAAGATTCAATGATTAGTGATGATAAAATAAAATTGACATATATTCAGCCAAATGCTACTTTATCGAGTAATTATTTAACACAATTTAATATAACATTACCATTGTTAATTAAATTCAATACCAACTATAATAAAAATAATAGTAGATTTTACTTTGCCACCGGTGTAATAGTTAACTACACAGTTTCAAATAAATTAATTACCGAGTATAGCAAAAATGGAATTGATTATGAAACTATTGCAAAAGGCGATTTTTTTGTAAATAGAATTAGAGCAGATGCAACTGTTAGATTGGGATATGGTTCAATTTGTGTTTTTGCAAATTATGGTTTAGTTCCAATGTTCGATAATACGATAGTTGCCGATATTAGGACCATGCAAGTTGGTTTGGGATTAAATTTTTAACTTTAATAAAACAATATTATTTAAAAGACTGTTCAATTATGAGCAGTCTTTTTATTGTTATACCAATTGTATCTATAAAATAGTTAAAAGCTATTTTATAAATTTATAATGGTAAAAGCCGCCAACTTATAATAAATATTCTAAAATTGGACTAATTGTTTTGTGAAAACTGTATTAAATAAATTAAGCCAAAAAAAAGTAGGCAAGATTATTGACAATTTAAATTTATATAACTCACTCCATTTTTGATTTCAGATATAAACAATTACTCCTCACAGCTAAAAAAATTAGATGTAATACCAACATCCGATTTTTTATTATCTACTTTACTTTTTTGGAATGAAATAGAAAATATTAAATTTTATACAATTGATAATGGTGTAATTTTGGTACAGTTAAATCCACCATTTGGTATTGCTAGCGTACATTTATTAACTCCAGTTTTAAACCTAAAAAACATTAATTTGGCTAAAGAAACTGCTGAACTATTTGATATAAAGAAAATAAAATTTACTTTTAATAATTTAGAAGCATTTGATAGTTTAAGTTCATTAAATTTAAAGGAAGATTACGATGAATTTGAATACATTTATAATTTAAATGAATTAGCAAACTTAGAAGGAAGTAAATTTAAAAAACAACGAAATTCATACAGCAAAGCTTTAAAAGAATTTAACAATTTCAGGACTGAATTTTTAAATTTAAATGATGTTATAAATAAAGATGAATTGTACCTTTTCTGTAATGAATGTATTGCCATTAAATCTGAAAAGAATAATTTGAATAAAGATAACTTATTGCAAGAGTTAGCCGCTTTTAAAAAGTGTTTAGATTTAAGTAATCGACTCCATTTAAAAATTTTAAAACTTTATGCCGATGAAAAATTATCAGGAATTTTAATTTACGAGGAATTGAATAATGAATGGATAGTTGGTCATTTTTTCAAATCGATAAATGGTCTTGGAGTTTATTTATTAAAAGAATTCAGTTCATTTTTAAATGAAAAAAACTTCAAATATTTTAATTTTCAAGAAGATAGAGGTGTGCCTTCATTGCGATACTTTAAAGAACAATTAAATCCCGTTTTTTTATTAAAAACCTATTTTATAAATTTATAAATGAGTAAAATATTAAACAGGATATTAATTTTTTTAACTGGAGCCACTACCTTTACAGTTATAAATTATAGTTTCGATTTTGTGTTATATCCATTTGCTTTATACCAATTAGGTTTGGTTTATGGTTTCAGCATAATGGTGTTTTTATCGTTTTTGTTTTGTTGGGGTTACTTTTTAATTTACGATTATCTAAAACGTGATTTTTTAGGAATAGAGTTTTCAAAAGAGAAAATGAATGCTATTATTACAAGTAAAGATAGCGTTGGATTAAAATTGTTTTTAATTAAAATTCTTCGAAAAAGTCATTTATTCCTATTCGTTTTTTTATCTATTTATTTCAATCCATTTGTAGCTGTAGCATTTAAGCGCAAAGGTAATTTTGAATACAATGGTTTATCTGCCCACGATTGGCGTATGTTTATTTTAAGTGTAATCATTAGCAATGGTTTTTGGGCAAGTACAGTATTTTTAGGCCTTTCGTTCTTCGAGTTTCTTTACAAAATAATTATACAATGGTGGAAAGTTATTGCCTAGTTTTGTTTAATAATTTTCTTATGTAATGTTTTATTTCCAATTGTAATTTTTGCGATGTAAACTCCAATGTTTGAGGTTTTCATATCAGTTATTTCATAATTAAATTGTTTATCATTCGTGATAAAACTTTTATCTAAAATAATTCTTCCCGTTATATCACATAACACCACATTCACTAATTGACTTGCACTATTTGAATTAATAGTTAAAGTAAAATTTTCAGTAAACGGATTAGGATAAATTGTTACACCAAATATTTTTGGTGCTTCTACACTAATGGTTTTTGAGTAGTTATAATTTCCATTTAAGTCTATTTGTTTCAATCGGTAGTGTAATTTATCGCTAAATGGTTCTAAATTACTTAAGTTAATTAGCTCATCTACATAGTTGTATTTATTTATAACTAAACTATTTTCTCTTCCTTTTACAAAACCAATTGTACTAAATGTTTCATTATTTGTCGACCTTTCTATTTCAAATCCTTTATTGTTTATTTCTTGCACGGTAGTCCAGTTTAATTCCACTTTATTTTCCATATTTCTACCAGAAAAATGAAGCCATTTAACAGGTAATATAGCATTTAAAGTACTGCCACTAGTTATTATTGAAAAGGCTTGGGGGGCATTGTTTTGTAAATTATTTTTATGAGTTACCCTTATGGTATAGGCGCCACTTGGTAAGTTAGGTAAATATATTTGCTCTACGTTGTCTCTTATATTATCTCCGTTTGTAGCAGTTAAGCTTGGGTTAGCCGGATTTAAAATATAAGGGTAATAAACTTGGTTGTTTGAGTTACGTATAATTCTAATGTCTAAATCGTTTATTAGTTTTTTGGTAGTATCGTTATAAGCGGGCGCACCAACCAAAGCCGGTGGGTCTGTCCAACATAAAGTTGTTTTTAATGTATCCAAACCATTAAGAGTAATATTAAATTTAAAAGTATCGTTGTTGTTTAAATTAAATTCTTTTATAAAATTTTTAACAGAATCTGTAACTGTATTTATTGCTTTAGCAGCATTTAATAAACCCCAACCGCTTTCGTAATTTGGCCCCAAGGTAGTTTTACAATTTGTTGCGGTATGAATTGCCAAACCCTTTAAAGTAGCGGCTTTCATAAACCTACCTTTTAAATTATTAAAATGCTGTTGCACTAAAAGCAATGATCCAGTAGCTACTGGACTTGACCCTGAAGTTCCACCTAAAGTGCCATAAGCCGAATCGTTTGCGCTAGAAGGAGTAGAAGTGGTATTAGTGCCACAAACCAAATCTGGTTTAATTCTTCCATCATCGGTTGGTCCCCAACTACTAAAACTTAATGTATTAACTGGTGCCGATGCAAAACCATTGGGCAAAATATCAATAGCACCAACTGTTAATATATTTTTTGCAGTTCCATAAGTTACAATGCAATCATATGGGCCAACTGTATCTCGGTTTGCAGTTGAAAGAACATAACTTGATCCATTCCAAATATAATGTGGCGTTCCAGCAGGCATGGAGTTTCCTCTGTCATTTCCAACTGCTTTTACTATTAAATAATTGGGGTTTGCCCAGGCAATACTATCAAACTCTTTAGTGCGCGAATCATAAAAGCCAAACTTCCAATCTTTAGTTGCATTTAATGTGGTATCGCCTAACCAAAATTGAAAACCTCCTGATAATATCCAAGCAGCAGAGTTGGCATACGAATGATTAGAAACCAATAAATCGCTTGCTGCCAAAGCCATTTCGGCCCTGTCGTTTGTAAAATTCCAAGCTTTTAAATTTGTTTGAAAAGCCAATCCTTTAGCACTGGCTGTAAATCCACTAGCCATTAATATACCTGCCACATTGTTTGAATGTGCAGAAAAATTAATAGAAGAATCCATATTAGTTACCCTACTTAAAAATTCTCTGTGTGTTAATCTTATTTTGCCGCTGTCCCAAAGCCCTAATTTTGTTAAGCCATTTCCACTTAAACTCAAACCTAATAATCCGCTAGGCCAAAGTTGGTTAGCATTTACTGTTGCTGCCAAACCAATATTAGAACAAGTAATTTTGTATTCAGGAAAACCATTATCGCCAAAGCCATCAAAAGCAATTGTTCTGCCATTTTCTTCTATTGTGGTGGTATTTAAAAATGGTGTTTTTAGTAATTGTTTTCCTTTTATTAAATCATTTTCATATTTTAATTGCAGTCTAAGTGCATATTCATTAATGTTTTGCGCAGCAATAAAAAATGGTATACAAGTAAATATAAATAGTATTGGTGTTTTCATTTTGCCTTATTGCTATGCAATTTAATAATTTAAGTGATGATTTTTAAAAAATAAATCATAAGAAATAGTTAAATTTTTAAAAAATAAGTAAAAAATTTTCGATTCATTTAAAGCTAATTCATAAAGAAAGTGCAGTAATTAAAATATTTTTCACACAAATAGATGAGTCTTTTTCAAACTAAGTATATTTGTACAGTATTTTATAGTCTAATTAATAAATGTTTATAGTATATTAAGCCATATGAGCAACCACTTTTCAAAATAAATAGTATAATTGATGCAATAATTTTGTTCTTTTTTTAAAACAATAGACAAGGCATAACTTGAAAATAATGCACGATTATTGTTTGGTTTTAACCTTTTCATTTGCATGATTAAGGCAAAAGTGTAGGTTGATTTATGGTAAAAAACACAAGAAGTATCAATTGGATGCAAATAATATTGAAAAGCGAAATAAATTAAAGAGCAGTTTTATAATTAACTTAAATACTAAATATTATGATGAATAATTCAATAAAGAAATTCTTATTAATTGATGATGATCCATTAAACAATTACTTAACCAAAAGAGTAATAAAAAAAGTATTTCAAGATGCAGAAATAATTGAATTTACAGAACCCGAAATAGCACTAACGCATTTAGAAAATAATTATTTAAATAATATAGTGAATGAAAAGATAATTGTTTTCCTTGATATTAATATGCCAACGATGTCTGGTTGGGAATTTCTTCAAAAATTTGAAAAATATAACGAAACCATAAAAAATCAATTCGATATATTTATGTTTTCATCTTCTATAAATCCTGCAGATATTAACCGTGCAAAACAAGATCCTATGGTGATAGATTTTATTGAAAAACCGCTAGAAATAGAAAAATTAATAAAATTGTTTGTTTAATGGAAAAGCATTTGCAAATTGTAATGTACAATTTAAATTTAACAAAGAAAAGTTTCAAATTACCTCACTCACTGCCAAATTAACGCTCGTAATTATATAATTAGCTTTCAGTATTAAAAAAACTTCTTTCTGCAACTAACCAATTACCAATAGTCGAAATGCTACATCGGCTGCCAATAGTGTTCGTTCTCTCCAAAAAATACTTGTTGTCCATGGTCTTTCGTCCATTTCCACCACCTCATCTTATCAACATCGTACATAAAAATCATTAGCCAATCCATTTATTTTATTTTACGTTTGAATATTATTTTAAAATAGCAATATTAACAGCATGAAGATAGGTATATTTTTTGGAGGCAATAGCCGAGAACGAGAAGTAAGTTTTGCAGGTGGAAGAACCGTTTATGATAATTTAGATAAAACACTTTTTGAAGCAATTCCTATTTTTGTTGATAGCTTTAATAATTTTATTTTACTCGATTGGCACTTTATTTACAAAGGTTCCATTCGTGATTTTTATCCGCCTGTTTCAGCTTTAAAAAACCAAAAAACTGAGGTGCAAGTATATGCTGAAAACTTAGCATCGGCCCATGAAGACAATGGAAGATCGTTGATAAAAAAATTAGGCAAAACTTTAAAAGCAGAAGACTTAAAAGGGTTAATTGATTTTGCATTTTTAGCACTTCATGGTGCCAATGGTGAAGATGGAAGTATACAAGGCTTGTTGGAATATTTGGACATTCCATACAGTGGTTCTGGAATTATGCCAAGTGCCTTGGGAATGAACAAACGCTTGCAGAAACAACTGATGCAAAGCGCTGGAATGAATGTTCCAAAGTATTTATCTTTCCAAAAATCGGAACTCCATAATTTGAAAAATATTTACCAAAATATAAAAAAACAAGTTGGCTTTCCTTTTGTGGTAAAACCCGCTAATCAGGGAAGTTCTGTTGGAGTTTCGGTAATTAGTAACGATAATTTTGAGGAGTTTGAAAATGCGGTAATCAAATCTTTTTTCATACAAAATATTACCCAAAAAGATTGGATCAATAAAGATGAAAAAACCAAAACTCAATTCATTCAAAAAATTACCGATGTAAAAGAAGGAATTGGCTTGCCTGCCATTGCCACAGTAAACAATAAAAAGGAATTGATTTATAATCCCGATGATTTATGGGCATTGTTTGATGAAGTTTTTGAAAGAAATTCAAAATCCAAAATCCGAAATTCGAAAACAACATCCAACATTCAACATTCAACATCCAACATTCAATTAGAAAGCATTTACTCCGAAACGGAATGTTTAATTGAATCATTTATTGAAGGAAGAGAGTTCAGTTGTATTGTATTAAAAAACGAAGATGGAACTGCAGTAGCATTGCCTCCAACCGAGATTGTAAAAGGTAAAGAAATTTATGATTACCGCAGTAAATATTTACCTGGATTAAGCCGCAAAATTACACCAATAGATATAGCGGATAAAAAAATTGATGAAATAAGAATGGCATGTGAAAAGCTATTTACATTCTTTAATTTCCATGTATATGCCCGCATTGATGGATTTATTAACAACGAAGGAAAATTATTCTTGAATGATCCAAATACCACAAGCGGAATGATGCCTTCGAGTTTCTTTTTTCATCAAGCTGCGGAAATAGGGTTGAATCCTTCACAGTTTTTAACTTATATCATTCGTACTTCATTGGCCGAAAGAGCTCAATCGCAGCAAGTTCATTTTCATCACGAACATTTATTAGATTATTTAGACAATAAAATTGCTCAAAATAAAAGCAAGAAAAGTGATAAAAAAAGAGTAGCAGTTTTCATGGGCGGCTATTCAACCGAGCGACATATTTCGGTAGAAAGTGGAAGAAATATTTATGAAAAGTTGGCATCATCGGCAAAGTATCAACCATTTCCTGTTTTTGTTACGGGTAATGACAATGCGCATGAGCTTTGGTTATTGCCTGTAAATGTGATGTTGAAAGACAATGCGGACGACATCAAGGAAAAACTTTCGGGTTATAAACGGTTGCCCATTATGGATAAGATTATTGCAGCATGCAAACCCATTATTGACAAATATGGTGATGCGGAAAAGCAATTATTTGCTCCAAGAAAAATTGATTACAAAGAATTGAAAAAAATGGCAGACAATGTATTTATTGCTTTACACGGTCGCCCAGGTGAAGATGGAACTGTTCAAACCTATTTGAATAAATTAAAAATTCCTTACAACGGAAGTGGAGTAGAAAGCAGTAAAATTACCATTAATAAATTTGATACCAATGAATTGCTAAAAAAACATAATATTTTGATTGCAGAACATATGTTGGTTCAACAAAAAGATTGGAAAAAAAGCATTGACGAAGTCATTAAAAATGTAGAAAAAATAGGTTATCCATTAATAGCTAAGCCTGCTGATGACGGTTGTAGTAGTGCAGTAAAGAAAATAAAATCTCGTGATGACTTAATCAATTATGCTGAAGGTGTTTTTAGGCCATTAGAAATAATGGAAGCAGAATTAGCTCAAAAATTAGGTCTAAAACCTAAAGAAGAGTTTCCTATGAAACCTTATTTTTTAGTTGAAAAATTTGTTGAAAAAGGGGAAGCAAAACACTTTTTAGAAGTTACAGGAGGATTGCTAACACAATACAAAAAAGGTAAATTAACCTACGAAATGTTTGAACCAAGTGAAACATTAGCTGAAGGGGAAATTCTATCGTTGGAAGAAAAATTCTTGGCAGGACAAGGACAAAATATTACGCCAAGTAGGTTTAGTAAAAGTCCCAAAATTCAACATGAGATAAGTGAAAAAGTGAAGGAAGTTCTAAAAAAAACAGCCAAGGTTTTAAACGTGGAAGGTTATTGCAGAATAGATGCTTTTGTGAAAGTGTTTGATAAAAATAGGATAGAGGTAGTGATTATTGAAATCAATTCATTGCCAGGAATGACGCCAGCTACAGCCATTTTCCATCAATGTGCTTTGAATAATTACAAGCCTTATGAATTTATTGATAAAATTTTAGAATTTGGTGAACTAAAAATGTTAAACAACTAATTATGAATATTGCAGATATAAGAACAGATTATTTACTAAAAACATTTGATGAAAAAGACTTGAATCAAAATGCTTTTGCACAATTTGAAATATGGTTTGATGAAGCTATAAAAGCCGAAGTTTTGGAACCGAATGCCATGACTTTATCTTCAATAAGATCAGATGGATACCCTAATTCAAGGATAGTTTTATTAAAGGGAATTGAAAGCAATGGATTAGAATTTTATACTAATTATGAAAGTAACAAAGGAAATGAATTAGAGAAAAACAATAAAGTATCGATTGTTTTTTTCTGGCCCGAACTTCAAAGACAAGTAAGAATTATAGGAAATACTTTTAAAATGAATGAAGAAAAGTCGGATTTGTATTTTAACAGCAGGCCAATTGGAAGTAGAATTGGAGCACATGTTTCACCTCAAAGTAAAGTTATTCCTAATAGAGTTATTTTGGAAGAAAGCTTAAAAAAAATGGAAACTCTTTTTAATGAAGAGCCTCTTTTACGTCCAGTGAATTGGGGTGGTTATATTATTGAACCAATTAGTTTCGAATTTTGGCAAGGAAGAGCAAATAGGTTACATGATAGGTTTATATACCAATTACAATCTCATAATTCTTGGAAAATTGAGCGTTTAGCGCCATAGGTAAAATTTAATTTTTAATGTTATAATTTTGGTTTAACAAATTTGTATTAAAATAAGTATTAAACTTATATTTGCATTGTTTTTTTAATAATTAATGGCTGACAATCAAAAAATAGTATATATTACAAGGAGAGAGCGTTTTAATGCTGCTCACAAATTATATAATCCCAATTGGACAGAACAAGAAAATGAAGATTTTTTTGGTAAATGTTCTAATAAATATTATCACGGACATAATTTCGATTTATTTGTAACTGTAAAAGGCATTGCAAGTGCTGAAACAGGAATGGTAATTGATTTAAAATTACTCAAAAAAATTATAAAAGAAGAAATTATTGAAAAAATAGATCATAGAAACTTAAATGAAGATGTTGATTTTATGAAAGGAATTATTCCTTCAATTGAAAATATCATAGTTGAAATTTGGAGAATTTTAGATGCTAAAATTGTTAATGGCAAATTGCATTACATAAAATTAACTGAAACTGAAAATAATTTTGTAGAATATTACGGAGAATAAATTATGAAAAACGCATACATATTTCCTGGACAAGGTGCACAATTTGTTGGAATGGGTAA
Source organism: Bacteroidota bacterium (assembly GCA_037141455.1). Classification (GTDB taxonomy): domain Bacteria; phylum Bacteroidota; class Bacteroidia; order UKL13-3; family UKL13-3; genus JAAFJM01. The sequence continues at coordinate 39,982 of JBAXCN010000013.1, read as the reverse complement.
AGATTTATTTGAAAGCAATTCTGAATCGAAACAATTATTTGAAAGTGCAAATGAAATTTTAGGTTTTAGAATAACTGATTTAATGTTTAACGGAACCGATGAAGATTTAAAACAAACAAAAGTTACTCAACCTGCAGTTTTTTTACACTCTGTTATTAAAGCAATAAGCATAGGAAATAATTTTAAGCCCGACATGGTTGCCGGACATAGTTTAGGTGAATTTTCGGCATTGGTAGCCAATAAAACTTTAAATTTTGAAGATGCTTTGAAATTAGTATTTGCCAGAGCAATTGCTATGCAAAAAGCTTGCGAAATACAACCCTCAACCATGGCTGCTGTATTGGGATTAGATGATCAAAAAGTAGAAGAAATTTGTGCTTCAATAACAAATCATATTGTAGTGCCTGCTAATTATAATTGTCCCGGACAATTGGTAATTTCGGGTTCTATAGAAGGCATTAATTTAGCTTGCGAATTATTAAAAACAGCTGGAGCAAAACGTGCTTTGGTGCTTTCAGTTGGTGGGGCATTTCATTCTCCACTCATGGAACCAGCTCGCAAAGAATTGGCAGAAGCCATTATGAACACTAAATTTAATGAACCTATTTGTCCAATTTACCAAAACTATGTGGCAAAAGCAGTAACTAATATTGATGAAATAAAAGATAATTTAATTGCTCAATTAACTGCGCCAGTAAAATGGACTCAATCTGTTTTAGCAATGGTTAACGATGGTGCAACTAACTTTTACGAATGCGGTCCAGGAACAGTTTTACAAGGCTTGGTTAAAAAGATTTCGAAAGATACTATTGCTCAAAGTATTTTATAAGCGGGTTATATACATAAACATAACATTTATTTAATGTTATGTTATTATTTAAAATAAAATATCTATTTTTGTTTTATATAATTTTTTATGCACATAAAACGCTATCTATTTTTATCTATACAAATATTTATTTTTTTTATAAATGCAAAAAGCCAAGGTGTAAGAGGAATCAGAATTGGAGGAGGTATTGGAAAGAGTGTTTACATAGGATCTCAAATGGATTTAAATTTTTCTTTCAACACTTTTGGTAAAAGCGAATTTGGGGATGGAACTAATTTTCAAGTTTATAAAGCTGTTGACAAAAGAAATGAATTTGGTTTAAGGTACTTAAAAACTGAATATTGGATGTTTAAAAACAGCAATACATTCGCAATCAATTCAAAATTTACTGAAATATCAGCTATATACCAAAGGAGCTTTAACAATAATATTGAAATTGATAATAAAAGTAAGTTTACATTTAATTCGTTATTAGGTTTGGGCTATATAAATTATAGTTCGGTAGTTTACACAATAAATGATAAACAAGATTTTATTCCATATAGCAGTGTAGGCGATGGTTTTCAACCAGTTTCAAATCCTAATTATTTAATAAGAGATAAAAAGCCATCAATTAGTTTTATTTTTGGTTTTAATGTTGGATATAGAATATCTAGCAATTTTTCTATTTACTATGAAACTTCCTATTCTTTAAGTGCTTCGAATCATTTTTCCGGGAATTTATCAATAGATTCTAAATTACCAACTAATGGTTTTTCATATAGTGCTTTATCTTTATATTTTAATTTTGATGCAAAAAATGGCCAATTAGGCTGCCCGAAATTTTAATAACTTTAACATTTAAAAATTCTTACTTATAAAAATAGGTATTTAAATACCTATTCTCCTTTATTCATATTTAGTTAACATTAAAGAATTATTCTATTAGCAATTAGTTAACATTAAATATAGTATTTAATTACATTTCGTTAACATATTTACTCTTTTAATAAGTCATTTTCGTGACTTGTTTATTAGATAAATCATTTCTAAACAAACATCATTTTTTTTTCTTTTCATGCCTTATTTTTCAATTACAATGTGTGATTGACGTGGCGAAGCTTTGTAATTTTATGAAAATTTTATTTTATTTTATTTTAGTATTTTATCTACTATTTTTTACCTCTTGTTTTAGTAATAAAGAAATTGCAAGTTTTCAGCAATTTAATAAAAATAGTGAATCCAAAATCAAGTATTCAATTGATTCTAATATAATTGAAAGTTCTGATTTACTTCAAATATTGATAAGTAATATAGATGAACAATCGCAAATTCAGATTAATACAATGAATATGAATGGTTCTTATAAAATTGATAATCTTGGAATGATTGATTTTCCTTTTATTGGTAAAATTAAAGTTATTGGATTATCGATGGAAAGTTTAAAACGAGTAATTGAAAATAAATTAATTGAAAATAAAATTGCTAAAGCACCTCTAGCCACAATAAAAATTCTTAATTTCCATGTAACTATTTTGGGCGAAGTAAATAAACCTGGATTAGTAAATGTACCAGAACAGCAAATAAATTTAATTGAATTGATAGGGCAAACTGGAGATTTAACTGTATTTGCTAAAAGGAAAAATATATTATTAATAAGAGAAGAAAATGGAATTAGAACATTTAAAAGATTTAGTTTAAACGATTCTATTATGTTCGAACCTTATTATTTTAATTTAAAAAATAGGGATATAATATATGTAGAACCAAATGGAATCAAAGCTTTTAATGCTAGTCAAAGTCGTTCTATTTTGGGTTTCGCCACAGGAGTATTAACATTAGCAGTGCTAATATTAGGTTTTACAAGATAATTAAATTACGATGTTAAAAGAGCAAAGCAATCCATTTGAAGGAAAAAAATCTGGAAATATTTTATACAATATAATATTTAGATTTGTTCCATTTTGGCCTCTATTTATTACTTCATTATTTATTTCAATAATATGTGCTTGGTTTTACTTGAAATTACAAACTCCAGTTTTTGAAGCTACTGCACAAATTTTATTAAAAAATCAACAGACTTCAAAAGTAGAAACAAAGGTTTTAGATGAATTAATAAATTTAGATGAAAATACTTCGGTTGAAAATGAAATTGAGCTAATTAAATCGAGTAAAGTAATTAATCAAGTTGTAAAAGAGTTGAATTTATACATTCCCATTTATTTTAAGGGAAAGTTTAGAGATGTTTTATCATACAACAATTCCCCAATAATAATTTCTTCGAATGAGCCTGAATTATTGAAGGAATGTAATGAAAAAATTGAATTTTATTACAATAAAAACACTGATTATTTAATAGTTAATGAAAAAAAATATTTGTTAGATACTTTAGTAAATACCCCTTTTGGTAAATTAATTTTTCATGTAAATAATAAAAATGAAGATTTAGCCAAGAGCAGTAAATTTTACTTTAATATATTTTCAATTAAAAATATTTCAAATCAAATTGTAAGCAAATTAAGAGTTAATTCAAATTCAAAAGAAGCTAGTACAATTTTATTAAAGCTAAGCGATCCGGTTTCTTCGCGTTCTGAAAAAATCTTAAACACCATTATTAAAGTTTATAATGATGCAGTAATAGAGAATAAAAATCAAAAATCGGTAAATACAATTAAATTTATTAATGCAAGAATTCAATTAGTTAATAACGACTTAAAGTTAATTGAAAAAGAAATTGAAGCATTTAAATCAATAAATGGAATTACAGATTTATCGAGTATTGGGTCATCGTTTTCATCTGCCATAAGTGATATTAATAAAAATTTAACGGATATATTAATACAAAAAGAAATATTACTTTCAATTCAAAACTATATAAATAATAAAAACAATAATCCAGGAATAGTTCCAGCTACTAATGATATTTCTGATCCAATTTTAATAAGTTTATTAACCAAATTAATTGGGCTTGAAACAGATAAAAATCAACTTGAAATTAAAGGTGGGCAAAACTCACAATCTATTCAAGCTGTTAATAGTAAAATTAATAGAACTAAGTTAGACATTTTTGATAACATAAAAACGATAAGTATTAACTTAAATATAAGAGAAAAAAAATTAAATGAAGAACTTGAAAAAGTAAAACTAGAATTATATAAAATTCCAGTTTTTGAAAGGGAATTATTAGAGTTAAAAAGACAACAAACTATAAAAAATAATATTTTCACTTTTTTACTTCAAACTAAGGAAGAAGCAGAACTTTCATTTGCTGCAACGGTTTCGGATGGTATTGTTTTAGATAATGCACAAGCAAGTTTAGTTCCTGTTAAGCCAATTCCATTAACTATTTATTTAATAGCTATTTCTATTTCAATTTTAATTGTAGTTGTTTACATTTTTGTTAAAGAAGATTTAAATAATAAGATTATCTTTAGGAGTCAAATTGAAGAAGAAACAGCAGCAGAAGTAATTGCTGAAATTAACTTCAATGAAAATAAAAACCCTATTGCAATAGAGCTAAACAATAGATCAATTATTTCAGAACAATTAAGGTCGTTAAGAACTGCAGTTCAAAATAAACTTAAAAACGTTGAAGGCTGTAAAGTGGTTTTGTTTACTTCATCAATTTCTGGAGAAGGAAAAAGTTTTTTAACTGTAAATTTGGCTAGTAGTTTAGCATTAACTGGGCTAAAAGTTGTAATTATGGAGTTGGATTTACGCAAACCTAAAATAAACGTACTTTTAAATGTTCAAAGAGAGCCAGGAATGACTAATTATTTATTAAATAAAATAGAACTTGATAAAATTGTATTAGAAGTTCCTGAACGAGAAAATTTGTATGTAGTTCCTGCAGGTTTAGTTCCTCCAAATCCAACTGAACTAATTTTGAATGGAAAATTAGATATTTTAATTGATGAATTGAAACAAAAATTTGACTTTATTATTATTGATTCTCCTCCAATTGGATTGGTAACTGATGCAAAATTATTAGATAAATATTCTAATATGTGTTTATTTGTCCTTCGTCATAGTTATACATTGAAATATTTTTTAAATATGATTCAGAAGTATTATGTAACAAATGAATTGCATAATATTAATTTAATTTATAATGGATTAAAAAAACGTGGTATAGGAAATTATAATTATAATTATGGGTATGGCTATGGTTATGGATACGGCTATAATTACGGATACGGAAATACTTATACTGTTGAAGAAAAACCCACTCCATTTTATAAAAATTTATTCAAAAAGAAATAGTGCAAAAAACTGCAAAACAAGATTGGGTAATAAAATCAAAAAACAATTGGTTAAATATTGATTTTATTAGTGCTTGGGAGTACAAAGATTTGTTTGTATTATTTATAAAAAGAGATTTTGTTGCTTTCTATAAACAAACTATTTTGGGTCCACTTTGGTTTTTTTTACAACCTATATTAACCATGTTTGTGTTTGCATTTGTATTTGGAAAAATAGGAAATATTTCAACCAATAATTTACCTAAACCACTGTTTTATTTACCTGGAATTATTTGTTGGAACTATTTTGCAGAATGTATTTTAAAAAATTCGACCGTTTTTAGAGACAATGCTAATTTGTTTAGCAAGGTATACTTTCCTAGAATAATTCTTCCTATGAGCATTGTGTTTTCGAGCATGGTAAGGTTTTTTATTCAGCAGTTTTTATTTGTAATAATCCTCATTATTTATTCGTTTAATGGATTCAAAATACATATAAACACAACTATTTTGTTATTGCCAATATTGTTAATTTTAATGGCCGCATTAGGACAAGGAATAGGGTTAATAATTTCCTCTTTAACTACAAAATACAGAGATTTGGCATTGTTAGTAAACTTTGGAGTTCAGTTGTTAATGTTCAGTACCACGGTTGCTTATCCATTGTCTGCAGCACCCCAAAATTTTAAATTTTGGATAGCTTTAAATCCTATGACAACCATTTTAGAAACATTTAGGTATTCGTTTTTAGGGCAAGGACAGTTTTCGGTATCTGCACTTATATATACATCTATATTAACTTTAGTAATATTTTTTTTAGGAATAATATTATTTAGCAAAGTTGAAAAAGATTTTATTGATACGATATAAACAATGACAAGTACTGCTTTAAAAGTAGAAAATATTTCAAAGTCTTATTTAATTGGGAAAATAAGTTCTGGTACACTTTCGAGAGATATTGAAAGTAAGTTAACGAGTTGGTTTAGCAAAAAATCGGATGAAGTTACAATAAACAAAAATGAAATAGTTTGGAGTTTAAAAGACATCAATTTTGAACTAAAACAAGGTGAGGCATTAGGAATTATTGGTAAAAATGGTGCTGGCAAAAGTACTTTACTTAAAATATTAAGCAGGGTAACTACACCTACCAAAGGAAATATTTACGGTACTGGACGAATAGCTAGTTTATTAGAAGTGGGAACAGGTTTTCATCCTGAACTTTCGGGTAGAGAAAATATATTTTTAAATGGTGCTATTTTAGGAATGAAAAAGCACGAAATAAAAAAGAATTTTGATGAAATAGTAGATTTTAGTGGTGTTGAAAGTTATATTGATACTCCAGTAAAAAGGTATTCATCGGGCATGTATGTAAGGCTTGCTTTTGCAGTGGCAGCTCATTTAGAATCGGAAATATTGATTGTAGATGAAGTTTTAGCCGTAGGGGATGCCGATTTTCAAAAAAAGTGTTTGGGCAAAATGGGCAGTATTAGCAAAGGAGAAGGCCGAACAGTATTATTTGTTAGCCACAACATGCAATCTATTCAAAACTTATGTACTAAAGCTTTATTGCTTAATAAAGGAACCATGCAAGGTTTTGGCGAAGTACCAAAAATGATTGGCGAATATTTACAAAACAATGATGCTTTAGTTCCATTAAATGAAAGAGTTGACAGAAAAGGTGATGGAAAAGTAAAAGTATTAGGTATTACCTTTATTGACGAGCAAACGATGTTACCTACAAATAATTTTTATGTAGGAATGAATTTAATTATTGAGGTTAATTTACAATCAAAAAACTTTAATTTAAATAGCAATTTTGAACTTTCATTAGGAATTAGCGATCAGTTTGGAAGTAGAATTTCATTGGTTAGCAATAAAATTTCTGGACAAAAAATTAGTCCTTTAGAAAATGGCATTTGGAGTCAAAGAATTAAACTAAAAAAATTGCCATTTATTATGGGAAAATATTCCATCACTATTTTTTTAGCATCGGGTGGAAACATACACGATTGGATAACTGATGCATTTGTGATACATATAGAAAGTGATAAATATTTTGGTGAATTTTCTTATACCCTTCCAATAGGTCAGGGTTCTATTTACACCGATTTTCAATATATTTAATGTTAAAAAAAATTTTTAATTCTAGAAAAAACAATATTCAATACCATTTAATTCATAGGTTATTGGAGAACAAATACGGGCATAAATTATCGCGAGATTTGAAAAGTCCAGTTGATGCAAATGGCAATGAAATACCATGGTTTACTTATCCTGCTTTTGAGTTTATCAATCAATTTGATTTAACACAAAAAACTATTTTCGAATGGGGTTCGGGTAATTCATCGGTTTATTTTGCCAAAAGATGCATGCAAATAATTTCAATTGAACATGATGAAACTTGGTTTGCAAAACAACAAAGTAAATTAAAGCCAAATCAACAATTGTTTCATTTAAAAGATAATAGCTATTACGAGGTAATACTTAGCCAAAACCAATTGTTTGATATTATAATAGTAGACGGCATATTAAGAGATGATTGTTTAGCATTAGCCATGAATAAATTAAGCGAAGGAGGAATGTTAATTTTAGACAATGCAGATAGGCATTCAGAATCGTGCAAAAAATATAGAGAAAATGGTTTTACACAAATTGATTTTCATGGTTTAGGTCCAGTAAATGAATATGCTTGGACTACTTCTATAATATTTAAAACTTTAATGTTTAATCCAATTTCTATTCAACCAGTAGTTCCTATCGGTGGTGGTTATTAATTTTATGAATAACGATAAGGCATTAAATAATATTTGGCTAAGTTTGATTTACTTAACTGGAGTTATTATTGCCATTTACCAATGGATGTTTAATAGAAGCTTTTGGTTAGATGAAGCCATGTTGGCTAACAATATTATTTCTCGAAATTTTATTGAATTACTTAAACCTTTAGATAATTTTACTGCTGCTCCTCCATTGTATTTATGGATAGTTAAGTTAATTACACTTATAGCTGGAAACAGCGAATATTCTTTTCGTTTTTTTGCTTTAATATGTTTTGTATTGGCTGGTATTTGTTTTTTTTATTACTTACAAAAAAGAAATAATGGCGTTATTTTTTCTGTTTTTGCATTTGCCTTATTCATGTTCAATGCCTTTTTTATTAGGTATGCTTCTGAGCTAAAACAATACATGACAGATGTACTTTTCACTACCCTATTTTTACTACTATTAAATTATTACTTTAATAGTAAAAGTAATAAGAATTTGATATTACTTTTAATATCAGGGTTTATTGGTATTTTATTCTCTCATGCTGTATTTATTTTAATTGCAACAAGTGTATGTTTATTTGCATTTGATTGTATAGAAAAGAAAAAAATTAATAAAAATGAATTAGGAGTTGTTATTATTTGGGCAGTTTCTATATCAATTACGTATGTTCTATTTTTCGCAAATCATCCATCAAAACAATTTCAAAAAGCATATTGGATAGATGCTGGTGCATTTTTACCTATTTGGGGTTCATTTGCTGATATTTTAGGTTTCTTTTCAAATAAAATTAACATGATTTTTTTTGAATTATTACCTTTTGGTCAAACATTATCAAAATGTTTTATAATACTTTTTGTTATTGGAGTTGTCAAACTTATAAAAGACAAAAATTGGAAGCATTTATTGTTATTTACTTTACCTATTTTTATTCATTTAACACTTTCTGCTTTGGCAATGTATCCATTTGAAAAACGGTATTTAATTTATTTGATTCCATTTATAATTTTAATAATGACAGAAGGTTTTCTTTATATTTTAAATACGATTTCTATTAGCAAATATTCAAAACTGATTGTTGCAATTTCGTTAGTTATACCTTTATTATTTATTAAAAAAACTTTCGAAAACAAGTTTCCAATTAAAATAGAAGAGGTAAAAGAGGTAATTACTTATTTAAAAAAAAATGAAGTAAAAACGGATAATTTATACATTTATTATAGTGCTAAACCAGCTATAGAATATTATAAAACCAACAATTTTTTTAACAATATTTTACCTACTACTTATGGAAGTAATAATAGAAATAATAGAGTGGGATATATAAATGAATTTCCAAATATTAAAGGAAATATTTGGTTGCTTATCTCTCATGTACATAAAAATGAAGATAAATACATTTTAAATAACTTGAAACTAAAAGGATTCATCGAAACTAAAAATTTTATAACCAAAGGAGCAAGTATTTATTATTTAAAATCGCCATTTTAATTTTTTACAATGGAAATTGAAAAATATGCTCCAATAGCACTTTTTGTTTATAAACGTCCAAATCATACCAAAAGCGTAATTGAAGCGCTTTTAAAAAACAAAGAGGCTAAGGATTCAATACTTTATGTTTTTGCTGATGGTGCAAAAAATAGTGCTTTAAAAAGTGAACTAGAATCAATTGAAGAAGTCAGAAAAATAATTTCAAAAATTGACGGATTTAAACAAGTAATTATAACTGAAAGAGAAAGTAATTTTGGATTAAAAAACAATATAATTAGTGGAATAAGTAATGTGTTGGAAAAATTTAATAGTATTATAGTTTTAGAAGATGACATTATTCCTGAAATAGGATTTTTAAAATACATGAACGATGCTTTATTTTTATATGAAAATGAAGATAAGGTGATGCATATTTCAGCTTTTATTTATCCAATAAAAACAAAAATAATAAGTGATACTTTTTTTTATAATGTAAACTCTTGTTGGGGTTGGGGTACATGGAAAAGAGCTTGGGTTCATTTTGAGGATAATCCTTTAAAGGTGTTTCAAAAGGTAAATCAAAACTATAATGAATTTAAGTTTAACGGTGGACAGAAAAACTTTTTTTTCAAACAATTGGAAAATAACGTTAATGGAACACTTAAATCATGGGCTGTACTTTGGCATTCGGCAATTTATTTAAACAATGGTTTATGTTTACATCCAAGCAAATCATTAATAACCAATATTGGATTTGATAATTCGGGAGAGAATTCTGGGGCAGGAAAACTGCATGGGCTTGATAACATTACCCAAAAAATAAAAGTAGAAAAGCTAAATATTAAAAGAGGTGAACAATCACACCTCGAAATTTCAAAATTGGTAATGCAAAATTTTAATAATAATAGTAGTAATAACCTAAAAACCTTGGCTAAAAAGTTTTTCAAAAAACTGTTAAAGCTGAAACTATTAAATAGTAAAGAACAAATTGAATTAAATAGAATAAAAGTACTTCCACGTTACGTAAAATCGAGAACAACTTTTCTGAATAAAGAAATTGAATTTGTGGATTCAACAACTTACATATATGGAATAAATGAAATATTTAAAACCAATATTTATAAATTTAATGCTAGTAGTAATGAACCTTTAATTATTGATTGTGGCGCTAATATAGGTTTGAGTGTAATATACTTTAAACAATTGTATCCTCATGCTATTATTAAAGCATTTGAACCAGACCCCAAAATTTTCAATACACTTACATTCAATGTTAATTCGTTTGGATTTAAAGAGGTAGAATTGTTTCAAAAAGCTATATGGAAACAAAATGAAACACTTCAGTTTAAGCAAGAAGGTGGATTTTCTGGACGAATTCCAATGGCTAACGATGAACATAATATCATTGAAGTGGAAGCAATAAGTTTACAAGAAATTATTGCGTACAAAAAAATTGATTTTTTGAAAATTGATATTGAAGGAGCTGAATACGAAGTTTTAAAATCATGTAAAGATAATTTGCAAAATGTTGAGCATATTTTTATTGAATATCATTCGCACCAAGATGAAAAACAAACATTACATGAAATTCTTGAAATTTTAACAAACCAGGGATTTAGATACCATATTTTGGAGGCATTTACCCGAAAAAAGCCATTTATTGATAACGAAACTATGCTTGGTATGGATTTACAATTAAACATATTTGGAACAAGAAAATAATTTGGATTCTGTAGTAATAGTTATTCCAATTTATAAAGAAACATTAAGCAAATTTGAAGAAATTTCGTTGCAACAATGTTATAAAGTATTACATGATTGTACCATTTGTTTTGTAATACCAAAGGGCTTAAATTTAGCATTGCACCTTAATCTTTTTAAAAAATTTAGTAATAAAAAATTCATTATTAAAGAATTTGACAAATCGTATTTTAAGAGCACTAGAACATACAATAAATTACTTATTTCCTTAAGTTTTTATAAAAAATTTGTTCAATTTGAATACATGCTTATTTATCAAACGGATTGCTTTGTATTTAGAAACGATTTGGAAGATTGGATAAAAAAGGGCTATGATTATATTGGAGCACCATGGTTTGATGGCTATGAAAATTCAATAAATAAAAATTTTGTTGGGGTAGGAAATGGTGGTTTTTCGTTGCGAAAAATTAAATCATTTATAAAAGTTCTTCATTCATTTTCATATATAGTTAAAGCTGAAAAATTATTATTGAATTATAATAAAGATATTCTTAAAATTCCAATCAAAACGTTTAGATTAATTCAAAATTTAACAATAAAAAACAACACTTTTTTTTTATTTAACAACTACAACAATAATGAAGATTTTTTTTGGGGTAAGGTAGCAAAAAAAAATTTTAGTTGGTTTAAAGTACCTTCAGAAAAAGAAGCATTAAAGTTCTCTTTTGAAGCCAATCCACAATTTTTATTTAAACTAAATAATAACCAATTGCCATTTGGTTGTCATGCTTGGCAAAAATACGATTTTAACTTTTGGAAAAAATTTATTGAACAAAATGGATATATTCTATAATAACCTCATACATTTTAAGTATTGTATAATTAAATAATGAAAAAAATAATTATTAGTTACTCTTTATTTAATCAAAACCATAATGAATCAAATGCTTTTAGCAATGATTTAAATAATAATTTTTGGAATAATATTCCAGCTTTAATAGCTGTAAATTTAATGGTTTACCCTACTGCTTCAATTTGGATTTATATGCCAGAAGAAATAATTAAAAATCCACTTTTTGAGATTTTAGAAAAACTTTCGGAAAAATTTGAAGCACTAAAAATAAAATTTGTGTCTATCGCTTATCAAAATGATGAACCCGCTTTTTGGAAATTTAAACCTGTTTTTGATAAATTGTCAGAAATTGTTTTATGTAGAGATTTAAATAATATTCCAGATGAAATGGAAATTAAATCTACCCAATTTTTTATAGACGAATCAAATTATCATATTCAAATGATAAGGACAAATTCAAATCAAAATTTAACCTATAATGAGTTGTTTTCAAATTTTGGTGGATTTAAGTTTTTGAAAATAAATAGCTTTTCTAAAATAAATTTTAACGAATTTTATTTTAAAACTTTGAGTGAATTCGGAAACTCAAAACATAATTCAATTATTGAGTTTTTATCATCTGATGAAAATTGGAGTAAAAAACACATATTAAATTGTATTAATTCAAACAAACAAATTGAAAAAAATAAACAAAAATTTCATTGCAAAACAATTGAATATAAAAAATTAACTAAGAAGGTTAATACTAGTCATGTATCGGACGAATTATTTGCAATTTTAAATGAATTAACTTCAACTGATGAAAATATTGATGATTTTAGAGGACTTAAACTTGAAAAATTATTGGAATACAATAATTTAATTACGTTTAAGATAAAAAAAGTATTAATGGATTGTTCAACTTTTACTCAAAATTTTTATTTGAATAAAAATTTAGATAACGCTTTGCAAATAGGCTAAATGCTAAAAGTTTCAACTCAAAAACTCCCTAAAATTTCAGTAATTATTCCTAATTATAATTATGGTAGTTTTATTGAAGAAACTATCTGTTCAGTTATAAATCAAAATTACAAAAACCTAGAAATTATAGTTATAGATGGCGGTAGCACTGATAATTCGGTAGAAATTATAAAAAAATATAATAGCCAAATTAACTATTGGATAAGCGAAAAAGATGATGGTCAAGCTGATGCTATAAATAAAGGATTATTAGTTGCAACAGGCGATTATGTGGCATATTTAAATTCGGATGATACCTATTTACCAAATGCATTTTTTGAAATATTTTCTGATTCAAAAAGTTTAAATAATGATTTTATATATGGCGATGTATTAATTGGGAATGAACTAAAAAATAGTAAACCAAATAGAACTAAAAAAAACAAACTAAAATTGTTTTCTTTAATTCAGTTTTATTACAGCGCCAAATATATAATACCATCGCAAAGTGTATTTATTAAAAGACAGTTTTTAATTAATAATAATTTAAACTATTTAAACAAAAGCTTACATTATTGTATGGATTTAGATTGGTATTGTAGAATTTCAATGTACAATCCAACAGTATATAAGTATAAAAAAGTTCATTCTTTTTTTAGAATTAACCCTTTTACAAAAACAAGTAGTCAAAGTTTTAAAATGAAAAATGAAGCAATACAAATTGCTTTTTTTTATATAAAATACTTAGACCTAATTGAAATTAAATCATTTTTTAAAATTCGATTAGTAGAAAGAATACTTTTTAAAAAATTCAATTTAGGCTTTAATCCTAATTTTTTATTTTTAATAAAGGTAATTTATAAAACAAATTTTTTTGCTCTTACAGATAAGCGATTTTTAGGATTGCTTAAAAACAAAATATTATTTTAATGAAACCAAACTTATTACATAAAAAGAAATGGCTACAACATTTTTTTCATAATACTGAAATAGCTATTGCAGGAGGTTACCATTTTGGAAATTTAGGCGATATTGCATTAGGTAATAGCATAAAAGAAGTATTAGATAAAAAAAATATAACTTCTGAATTACAAACAATTTATAATCTTAAATATTGGCTAGAAAGAAGTTACGCTATTGTAGGTGGTGGAGCTATTGGTTACGAACATTCCCTTTTTGAAATTATTAAAAGATACCAAAGTAACTATAAAAATGTTGCATTTATGGGTGTTGATTTTAATAGCAAAAACTATAGCGATCAGTCTATTGAATTAATAAACAAAGCAAAATTTGTAAGTACTAGAAGCAAATCGCAAGCAGATAATTTAAAAGTAATTACAGGTAGAAGTCAAATTTATAATCAACCAGACTTAGCATTTTCCTTTCAACGAAATATTTTCGAAAAATTAAGAAATCAAAATCAAAATAATCCAAAAAGACTTTTTGTAAATGTTTTGCCTTTATATGCCATGTTTAATAATGGTATATTAACTCCACTTAATCAATATAGAGAAGAAAGGCCTGAGATTTTTGATAACTTTTTAGCAATTCAACAAAACTATAAAAGCTTAATTTTAAACTACGTTGACAACGCAATTAAAAGCGGAATTCCTGTTTTTTCGTGGTCGTTTACCCCAATGGACGAATCATATGCTAAATTTATATTTAATAATTTAAATGTAACTCATTTACCTTATAACTCAAATCCATTTGATATTGCAAAGGTAGTAAAACCAACAGATGATGTAATTTCTACAAGATTGCACGCTACTATTTTTGCTTTGCGTTCAGGAGCTAATGTGTTACCTGTAGCTTATGCTCGCAAAAACGAAGAGTTATTAAAAGAAATGGGTTGGAATGAAAACGAATTTTTAAGTGTAAGTGATTTAATAAATAAAGATACTTTTCCTGCAAAAAGTTTAAAAGCACCTGAGGCTATTTTACTAAATATGGAGAAAAACAGTACAGATATGATTTCGAAAGGAATTTGTGAACTTTTAATAGGATAATATGAATTCTATTTCTGTAATTATTCCAACATTTAATAGAGAGAAAGAGTTGAACTTATGCTTAGAAAGTTTGTTTCAAAATAATGATAATTTTTCAAATATTGAAGTAATTGTATCAAATGACAATATAAAAAACAATGTTTCAAACGAATTAAAAAACAAATTCCCTTTAGTAAAATTTGTAAATGGACCAGGAAACGGACCTGCCAAAAACAGGAATTTTGGGGCTAAAATATCAAATGGAAAATGGTTAATATTTTTAGATGATGATTGTATTCCACAAAAAAATTGGCTTTTAAATTATAGTTTAGAAATAGATAAAGGCTTAGGAATAATTTATGAAGGAAAAACTATTGCCGATAGAGAAAAACAAAGATACGATGAAGTATCGCCAATTAACTTAACGGGAGGTAAATTGTGGTCGTGTAATTTTGCAATAAGAAAGGATGTTTTTATTGATTTAAATGGATTTGATGAAAGTTACCCTTTTTCAACAATGGAAGACATTGATTTTAGGGAAAGAGCAAAACTATTATGTTCCTTTTATTTTGTAAACAATTGTCTTGTTGTGCATCCTTGGAGAAGAAGGATTGCTTTTAGAAAGTTTTTTATAAGAATTAAATCTCAAAAGTATTTTGCTAAAAAATTTTACAAACAAAAATCGATAAAGTTTAGATTAGATAGACTGAAAATTTTTGTAGGAAGTATTTTTTCAAATTTTATTGATTTAGTTAAATTTAAGTTTAAAGGTTGGGAATGCTACATTGAAAAAATGATTTTTAATTTTATAATGATATTTATTTAATGAATAAACTTATTCAGAAAACATTCTTTTTTTAGGGTAAAGTATTATACATTACAAGGAATGAAAATTGGAAATGGCACTAATATACCTTCCATAAAAATTACTTGGCCTCACCAAGTTAAAATAGGAAAAAACTGTAAACTCGAAAATAATATTCAATTTAAATTTGATGGTATTTGGAAAAATGGTCCAAATATAATAATTGAAAACAATGTGTTTTTAGGTAATAATGTTGAGTTTAATGTAAGAAAGTCGGTAATAATTAAAAACAATTGTTTAATTGCTTCTGGTGTTAAATTTATTGACCATGACCATGGATTAAAAAAAGAAGATTTAATAAATAAACAACATGGAATTGAACATTTAATAACAATAAATGAAGATGTTTGGATTGGTGCTAATGCAATAATATTAAAAGGAGTAACAATTAACAAAGGTGCTGTAGTTGCAGCTTCATCGGTTGTTACAAAGTCAATTCCTGCTTATGAAATTTGGGGAGGAATTCCTGCTAAAAAAATATCAGAACGTAAATAAATGAAAATACTATTTTTATTAGGTTCATTAGAAGAAAACAAAAATGGAGTTGCAGATTACGTTTTAAATTTAACCGAATGTTTAACCAAAATGGGTCATGAAATAGCTATTATTTCAATTAATGACCATAAATACATTACCTCAAAAAACGAAGGAATTAAGCACTTAAGCAATTGTAAAATAAGGCTTTCGAGTAATCTTCCAATAAATAAAAAAGTTAGTATTATTAAGGAGTTTGTTTTTAATTTTAAACCTCATTGGGTAAGCCTTCAGTTTGTTTCTTTTGCATATCAAAAAAAAGGACTTCCATTTAATTTAATTAAAATTTTAAGCGGAATTAAAGATTATCCGTTACATATTATGTTCCATGAACTTTGGATAGATTTTAACGTAACAAAAAATTTAAAACATAATATTTTAGGTAGGTTACAAAAAATATGTTTAGAGTTAATTATTAAAAAATTAAACCCTCAATTAATTACAAGTAGTATCCCTTTTTATGTATTAAAATTTAAAGATTTTAAAGCACAATTATTACCATTATTTGGAAATATAAAACCAATTAATTTTACCAATTCAATAAATCCAAAAAAAGAATTGAATGTAGTTTTTTTTGGAAGTTTTTCACCCAATATTCCTGATTTTATTACACAATTAATTTGGTTGAAAAATTATGCAAAAGTGAATAAATTAGAAATTAAATTTAACGCAATAGGCAATAATGGTATACACAAAGAAGATTCTTTTTTACAAATAAAAAATATTCTAGGCAGATATGCACTTAATTATATTGGAGAAAAAAATGCAGAGCAAATTTCAGAACTATTTTTTAATGCAGATATAGGAGTTTCAAGAGCTGATTATAATTATTTTGGTAAAAGTGGTTCTACATTAGCTATGCTTGAACATGGTTTGCCTGTATTACTTAGAGGTAATGAGCCACAATTATTTTTTAATGATGACGTTTTAAGTAACTATAAAAATCAAATATTTTTTACTTCATTTTCTGTTAATAATTTGCCACAAAAACAAAAAGCTAAAAGTGCACAAAATATTGTGGCTGAAAAATTGATTTCATATTATAAAGAAAAATTAGCCTAATAAAAGTGAAATACTATTATCAAGTAGAAGGTTTAAAAAGAAACAATTTAGGTGATGTTATTCAAGGCTTAGCAGCAAAACAATTTTTACCAAATAATGCCATTGTTGTTGATAGAGAAAATTTAAACACTATTGAAAATGAACATAGCTTATTAATTGCAAATGGATGGTATCAGCATGAATTTGATAATTTTCCACCGCCAACTCTGGTAACTCCATTCTATATTTCTGTTCATATTGCCAAATCAGATTTTTTGAAACTTAAAAATGTAAGAGAACACTTTAAAAAAAATGCTCCAATTGGCTGTAGAGATTTAAAAACACTTTGGCTAATGCGATGCTTTGGAATTCCTGCTTATTATTCAAGCTGCTTAACTTTAACATTTAATAATAAAAACATTTCTAATAGTAAGAAAGATGTGGTTATTTGGGTTGATAATATTGATCACCCTATTCCACTTGAAATAGAAGAAAAGTTGAATGAGTTGATTCCTAATGGATTTATAAAGATTTCTCATGATCCAATAAGTAGATTATTAGATTTTGATTCCTACGTTCTTGATAATATACAATCTGCTGCTGATTTATTTGCAAAATACCAACAAGCAAAATTAGTACTAACTACAAAAATTCATTGTGCCTTACCATGTATAGGCATGGGAGTGCCAGTAATTCTTATTCATCCTAATCCTTCTGATCCTAGATTAACTGTACTTAATAAATTAATTTCAATAATTTCTTATGATGAGTTATTAGTTTTTAATAAATTACCCAATGCTAAAGTAAATAAAACTAAAGTAAAATGGCTAAAAAACCGACTCATCAAATTGGTTTCATTGGCTGTTAAAACAAATAAAAATCCTTTTACCGATAAACAAAACTTTGCATTATCAATTCAATTTAGTTTTTATAAAATAATAGCCTTTTTAACTTCTAATGCATTAAAAATAGTTTACAAAATTGGTTTCTATAAAAAAACTTTTGAACGCATTTTTGGAAAGGAATTTTTAGTTGGGTAAAAAAAAGGTTTTAATCTATGTTACTCAGTTACTTGAAACTGGGGGAATTGAAAGCCATTTAAAAGAGTTTTGTTTGCAATTTAAAGAAAGTAATATTCAATTATCTATACTAGTTTTAAACTCAAAAGCCAGTGAACAAACAGATAGTTTTTATAATGATTTTTGCGAAAATACTTGGATTTTTAAAGATTCATTTATTTTAATTAGATACATAAAATTACTTTTTATTGTTCCATTTTTAAATTTAAAAGGCTTTTCAACTTTTTATAGCAATGGGCAAGGTGATAGTATATTTTATATTAAAAAATTACTTTTTAACATAAAAAATTGGGTTCATCACCACCATACTTCTGGCGACTTCGAAGACCAAAAAACTTGGACAAATAAGTATTTCAAAACACTAAATAATGCGAATACTATTGTTGCATGTGCCAATTACAATGCTAATTTAATGAACCAAAAGCTGGATAGAAATGTAATTAGCATTCCTTGTTTTTCAAGAGAAATTTTTGTTGAAAGTGAAAAAAATAATTCTAGTAAAATTAAAATTGCATATTTTGGAAGATTAATAAAAGAAAAAGGAATTGATGCCATTTGTAAATTATCAACTATTGAATCTTTAAATCACATAGAATTTATAATTTGGGGTGAGGGAAGTTCTTATCCTTCGTCTTATTTCAATTCCTACCCAAATGTTAAATATATGGGTTCATTTAAAAATAAAGAGGAGCTAAAAAACATTTTAAATAATATTGATGCTTTCATATTGTATTCTACTCACCCTGAAGGATTGCCAATAAGTTTATTAGAAGTTATGGGTGCTGGTATTCCTTGGATTGCTACAAAAATTGGTGGAATTGCAGAGTTGAGTATAGATAATAAGTTAAACTATTTATTACCGCCAAAAACTAATTTTGATGAATTGGTTCAACACCTATTAAATTTTACAAAACATTTAGTAAATGAACCCGGTGTTTCAAAAAAACAAATAGCTACTTATAAAAATAAATATGCATCGGAAGTTATTAAAAATAATTGGACTTTGGTTTTAGAAGATAATAATTAGAATGGTAATATTATCTCATCCTACAGCCAATCAATTTGTCCGTTATACCGCTTCAGGATTCGTAAATGAACAAATACTTCAATCGTTTTATACAAGCTTGGCCAGTTTCGAAAACGATTTATTATACAAATTAGGGGGAATAAAGCAGTTAGCCGAATTCAGAAAACGTGTTTTTGATAACGAATTAAAACCATTTACAAATACCAATCCTTTCCATGAATTAATGCGTCAAGTTTCTATGAAATTTGGGTGGGATGAATTTATTAAACATGAGTTTGGAAAGTTTAGTGTAGATGCTGTTTATGCCAATCATGATGATTGGGTTAGTAAAAAAATAGCACACCAAAAACAAAATGGAGCCAAAGCAATTTATGCTTATGAAGATGCAGCCTTAAAATCGTTTAAAAGTGCAAAACAATTAGGGTTAACTAATTTTTATGATTTATCAATTGGTTATTGGCGCATGGGTGCAGAGCTATTAGAAGCCGAAAAAGAAAGAAGACCCGAATATGCTGTTACTTTAACAGGTTTGTTAAATTCCGCAGAAAAATTGGCAAGAAAAGATGAAGAAATTGCACTTGCAAATCATATAATTGTAGCAAGTTCATTTACCAAAAATTCTTTAAGTTATTATCCACAATCGCTAGAAAATATAAAGGTAATTCCTTATGGATTTCCGCCTGTAAATAATGCTATTGTTAAAACAGAAAAGCCAAAGCAACAGCCATTAAAAGTATTGTTTGTTGGTGGTTTAACCCAGCGAAAAGGCATAGCAGAAGTATTTGAATCGGTAGCTCAATTTGGTAAACAAATTCAATTAACAGTAATTGGAAAAAAAACCAATATTGAATGTAAAACATTAAATGACAATATAGCTAAACATACTTGGATTCAAGCATTACCACATAACGAAATATTAAAGCAAATGCAAGCAAACGATGTATTGCTTTTTCCTTCTTTTTTTGAGGGATTTGGAATGGTTATCAGTGAAGCCATGTCGCAAGGATTGCCAGTAATAACTACAAATCATACAGCGGGTAAAGATTTTATTAATCATAGTGAAAATGGTTGGTTAGTAAAACCAGGAAATACATTGGCGATTGTTGAGATTTTAGAAAATTTAATTCAAAATCCAGAACAATTATTAGGCATAAGTCAGCAAGCTAAACATACTGCCATGCAACGACCTTGGAGTGTTTATGCAAACGAAATTGCCAATTTTGTTAAATACAAAATATGATAAACAAACGTAGTTTTGGTTTAGACTTATTGCGAGCCATTGCCATTAGTTTAGTGCTATTGGCACATTTTGTAAAGGCTTTTGATAAACTTGGCTTTTGGGGTGTAGAGTTGTTTTTTGCATTAAGTGGTTTTTTAATTGGTAAAATACTATGGAACAGTTTTAGTCAAAATCAATACTTTAGTTTGCCTTTAGTTATAAATTTTTGGCAAAGGCGTTGGTGGCGAACTATTCCTAATTATTGGCTCTTTTTATTGGTAATGATTGTATATCAATTGTTGCGAAGCAATGAATTAACTAATTGGGATATAATTTTAAAAAGTATATTTTTCTTACAAAATTTTTCAAGTAGAGAGGTTGTTTTTTTTAGCGTATCCTGGAGTTTGTGTGTTGAAGAATGGTTTTATTTAACATTTCCTTTGGTGCTATTTTTATTGGCTAAATTAAACTTAAGCAAGCCTGCTACTTTTACCATTTGTATTGTTGTTTTTATCATTTGTTCCATTTTATTGCGCGCTTATTTTATTCAAAAAGGGGTTGGGCATTCATTGCGCGGAATTACCTTGGCCAGGCTCGATGCCATTGTGTTTGGCGTATTTACTGCCAATGCTTTACAATTGTTAAATACTAGCATTAAATTAAAGTTTTATATGCTTTGTAGTGGAATTATTTTATTGTTTTTTTGTATAATTAAAATTCATTTTTCTGCCATATCATATGAGGAAATAAGAAGCCAACAATTGTACTTACTATTAGCTCCTTTATCTTTTGCATTAATTATTCCTAGTATTGAAAAAATAAACTTTTCTACTTATCAATTTAAATGGATTGAATTAATTATTCAAAAAATGAGCTTATGGTCGTACTCCATTTATTTAAGCCATATTCCTATTTTATTTACCGTTTATTATTTAACAGAAAGCTTTAGAACTACTAATTTAGGCAACATTTTTTCTAAAATAATTGGCTTGTTTTTAACCCTATTTATATCAGCCTTTATTTATCAATATTTTGAAAAACCTTTAACTAATAAAAGGCCAAAAGAAATTGGAGGAAAACTACGATGAATCAAACTATTCAAATAAATCTCCAAGTAAAACTAATTCAAGAATTAAGGTTAATCCACGCATTGGCTGAAGCTGATTATGATATTGCAATTCCTGCTACTGAAATTCATAAATTTGAACTATTAAATAAAAAGTTTGGTGTAAATTTTAATCAAAATGCCACTAATAACATTGATTTAACCGATGCCATACAAATTGGCCATGTAGCACCCAATACTTATTTTGGAAATATACTTAGAAGCCTAATTTTTCCTCATGCTTTAACCAATTTCTGTTTTACACTTTGGCAGGAAAATAGAAAAAACAAATTTTCATTTCAAGGATTAATTACTGCCAAACGAAAAAGCTTAATTGAAAATTGGATTAGACAAAACATTACGACTAAAAAAGTAAGTTTGCCTACTAAAAATAATTTATTTATAAAAGTAAGAAATAAGGTATTGAGAACCTTTGGAATTAATAATGCTATTAAAACAAAAATAGGAGATTTGGTTGTTTGGTCGTCTGAAAAAGGAAGGTATTATCCTTTTAAAGCCTTTGATGAAGAATATTTTAAAGAATTAGCTAACTCAAAATTTGTTCTTTGTCCCAGTGGCGATTGTGTGTGGTCTTATCGTTTTTTTGAAGCTATTTTATGTGGTGCAATTCCTATTGTGGAGCAACATTGCGAAGCTTATAATGGGTTTACTTATTTTACTTTTAATACATCGACAAATAACTTAATTTGGGACAAACAAATAGCTGAATTTAATTATAAATTATGTTTGGAAAGAATTACCATTCCAAAAGATATTTTGAATTTAGAAATTGATAGTATGATTAAGAATTATAATAAAATTTAATATTGGAGGGTACTTTACTAAAATCAACTGAAATAAATAAAACTATCATTTCAAATTTTAAAAATGGAATTTGGATTTATTTTTTCCTACTTATTTTTGAAGGTGCATTGCGCAAATGGTTGCTTCCTCAATTTGCAAATCCATTGCTTTTAATTAGAGATCCTTTGGTAATTTACCTGTTTCTCTCTGCAAATTTTAATAGAATTATATTTTTTAACAGTTACCTATTTTATGCTTTTTTAATTGTTACTATAAGTTTCATTGCAACAATGTTTATAGGACATGGAAATATATTTGTTGCAATTTATGGTGCAAGAATTTTTTTACTACATTTTCCAATGATATTTTTAATAGGAAAAATATTTGATAAAGATGATGTAATTAAAATGGGGCGTGTTATTTTATATATTTCTATTCCAATGGGAATATTAATTACAGTTCAATTTTTTAGTCCTCAAAGCGCGTGGGTTAACAAAGGAATAGGTGATTCAATAGGTGGAGGATTTAGTGGTGCAATGGGTTATTTAAGGCCGCCTGGTACATTTTCATTTACTAGTGGCACTACATCTTTTTTTAGTTTAGTAGCAGTATTTGTTTTTTATTTTTGGATCGATACATCTAAAATAAATAGAATTATTTTATTATTTGCAACAATTGCGCTTATTGCTTCAATCCCTTTTTCTATTAGTAGAAGTTTGTTTTTTCAAATAATTATAAGTTTTGCTTTTACAATTATTGGTATTAATTTTTTTAAAGAAAACAACAATAAAGGAATTATTATAGTAATTGGATTTTCTGCAATTGCTTTATTATTGAGTTTATTCGATATATTTTCAATTGGATTAGAAGCTTTTTCTACTAGACTTGAAAGAGCAAATACAGCCGAAGGAGGAATAGAATCAGTTTTCTTAGATAGGTATTTAGGTGGAATGATAAATGCATTAAACTCTTCATCTAATCAACCTTTTTTAGGCTACGGACTGGGATATGGTACAAATGTTGGCAGCAATATTTTAACAAATAAAAGATCATTTTTAATATCGGAAGGGGAATGGGGGCGAATAATTGGTGAGTTAGGACCAATTTTAGGAATTGGAATAATTTTGATAAGGGTTCTAATAACAATTAAGTTGGCATCTTGGGCGTGGAATTACTTAAAAAGGAAAGATATTTTACCTTGGATTATTTTTTCGTTTGCATTATTTGTATTGCCGCAAGGAGGTTGGTCTCAACCAACTTCTTTAGGTTTTTGTGTATTAATTAGTGGGTTATTAATTGCTTCTTTCAAAACAAGCGATGCATCGTAAAATTGATATTTTGAAAATAATTTTAGTTGGCAATTACTCCAAAGATAACCAAGAAAGTATGAAACGTTTTTTAAATGTTTTAGAACTGGGTTTGAGTAAAAACAATATTGAGTATGTAACTTGGAATCCAATTGTATTACTTGGTTTTTTATTTAATAGAACTAATGTAGGTTTTGGTAAATGGCTTGCTTATATCGATAAATATATTTTTACTTATATAGTTTTTTATATAAAAGTGATTGTTAATGAATTTAAATTAAATAAAACTATTTATCATATCTGCGATCATTCCAATGCAGTTTATATAAATATATTTCCTTTTAAAAAAACAGTAATCACTTGTCATGATGTGTTAGCAATTAGAGGTGCTTTGGGCTTTAGAGATGCTTACTGTAATTCAAGTGGATTTGGTAAAATGTTACAACATTTTATTTTAAAAAATTTATCAAAAAATATTCAAATTGCTTTTGTTTCTAAAAATACTTTAAACCAATTTAAAGAAATTGCCAAAAAGCTTTACAACCAAAATTATAAAGTAATACATAATGGATTGAATGCCGATTTTAAAAAACTTAATTGGAATGAAATTGAAAACTTAAAAGTGAAATATTCAAATTTTCCATCTGGTAATTTTATTTTACATGTAGGTTCAAATTTAGAAAGAAAAAATAGAAAATTGTTAGTGAACATGCTGTTTCATTTAAATAATAATTATAAAGGAAATATTTGTTTTGCTGGCGAAAAACCCAATGAAGAAATTATTAGTTTAGCTACTCAATTAAATATTAAAAACAGAATATATTTTATTGAAAAACCCAATCATGAATTATTAAATTTACTTTATAATACTTGTGATGCATTTATTTTTCCATCATTTACCGAAGGATTTGGATGGCCTGTTATTGAAGCACAAACATGCGGTGCGCCTGTTATTTGCTCAAATATTGAACCATTACCAGAAATAGGAGGGCAGGGAGTTTTATTTGCTAATCCTAATCATGCAGATGAATTTGCAACGCAATTTTTAAAACTAAAAGATGCTGCGTTTAAAGCTCAATTAATTGAGTTGGGGTTTAAAAATGTAACTGTTTATAATACCAATCAAATGGTAAATAATTATATTGATTTTTATAATACAATACTAAAATGAAAAATGTTATCAAAGCAATTTTAGTAGTATTTCCTTGGTTTTTAAAAAGACCATTGCTGCAACTATTTTTTGGTTATAAACTTCATTCTTCAGCAAAAATTGGATTTTCATGGATTTATCCTGACCATTTAATCATGAATGAAAACAGTAAAATAGGACATTTAAATGTGGCCATTCATTTGAATAAAATTCATTTAATGAATGGTGCTAAAATTGGTAGGGGAAATTGGATTACAGGTTTTTCACTTAAAGGAAATTCAAAACATTTTACCCATCAAACTAATAGAAAACCTGAGTTGATTTTAGGTGAAGAATCTGCCATCACAAAAAACCATCATTTTGATTGTACCCATCAAATTTTAATTGGCAAATTTACAACCATTGCTGGTTATCGGTCGCAGTTTTTAACACATTCAATAAATATAGAAATGAATAGGCAAGATAGTTTGCCTATAACAATTGGAAATTATTGTTTTGTGGGAACCAATGTTGTAGTTGTTGGTGGTTCAGAGCTTCCTTCTTTTTCGGTTTTAGGGGCTAAATCGTTGCTGAATAAAGTTCACGAAAAAGAATATTTTTTGTATGGTGGAGTTCCCGTAACGCCAATTAAGGAAATACATAAAACTGCCAAATATTTTTTAAGAACAGAAGGATTTGTTAATTAATTGAAACCAATTAAACTTTTAAGAGTAATTGCCAGCATGGATCCCAAAACTGGTGGGCCGCCTAATGGCATTAATTATATAACACCTTATTTAAATGAATTGAATGTTGAAACCACCATTGTTTGTTTAGATAAACCTAACGAACTTTTTATTAAAAATAGTACTGTTAAAATGATTGCCTTAGCACAAAACAAAACCGCTTGGCAATATAATTCGCAACTTTATAGTTGGTTAATTAATAACTTAATTAATTATGATGTGGTAATTGTTCATGGGCTTTGGCTTTACCAAAATTATGCTGTAGCCAAAGCAATTAAAACTTTAAGAAAAAAACATTTAAGTTTTAAAACAAAGTTTTATATTTTTCCTCATGGCATGCTCGATTCCTATTTTCAAAATAATAAGAAAAGATTAATTAAAGCTATTCGAAATTATTTTTATTGGCATTTAATTGAAAGCAAAAATATAAAGGCTGCTGATGGAATTATTTATACTTCGCAAGGTGAAATGGAAATTGCTATTAAAACATTTACCAATTTTAAACCAAAGCAAAATATAAATTTGGGATATGGGGTAGCTGTTCCTAATAATTTTAGTAAACAAAATAGTATGGAAGATTACTTTTTGTTTTTAGGTAGATACGACCCAAAAAAAGGAATTGACACATTAATAAATGCATATAAAAAAATATTGCAAACCAATTTAACATTACTTTCTAAGCTAATAATTGCTGGCCCCGGAAAAAATGGTGAATATGGAAAATTGATACAAAAGCTAGTGAATGAAAGTGAAGAGTTAAAAAATTATATTGAATTAAAAGATATGGTTTTAAGTGATGAAAAATGGAATTTAATTGCCAATGCAAAAGCAATGATTCTGTGGAGCCATCAGGAAAATTTCGGAATTTCAGTTGCTGAATCCTTAGGAATGGGTGTGCCAGTTCTATTATCAAAAGAAGTAAATATTTGGAATGATATTGTTTCAAATAATGCTGGCATGGCTAATGATGACTCTGAAGAAAATTTAGTTAATACAATTATTAAGTTTTGTAGTTTAACTGATTTTGAATACAATGAAATGTGTTTGAATGCAAAAAATACTTACACTGGTTTGTATAATCCAACACAATACGCTAAAAGGCTTAAACTTCTTTTCGAATAATATTCTATTAATTACTTTATGAAAATAGTTTTATTATTAACAGCTTGTATTGAACCAACACAGTTTAAAAACAAAGTTCAACGCAATATTGCTTCTGTTAGATTATCGGATTATAAGGAAGCATTGAAACTATGGCTTCATCATAAAGATGATAAAATTACAACAGTTATTTTTGCTGAAAACTCGGGATATGATTTAACTGAAATTGAACAAATTTTTTTAACTGAAAATATATTTAACAGAAATTATAAAATTTTTCAAAGTACTGCAAGCGAGGTGCCCAATGGATTGCATTATGGCTATAGCGAGTTAGAACTTATTGATAAAGTGATTAATGAAGTATCATTAATAAATAATGAAGATTTTATAATAAAAGCAACAGGAAGGATATATTTTCCTCAAATTTCAAAACTAATTTTCAAAACCATTCCACAATATAATTTTGTAGCCGATAGTAGAATTTATAGTTTTTTAAAATGGAATAAAAACTATGTGCTAAGCGATTTATTCATTACAAAAGTAGATTGGTATATTAATAATTTATTATACAAAAAAAATGTAATGATAGAACTAAATGTAAGCCACTTTGAAACTTTATTATTCAAAGAGGTTTACGATAAACATAAAAAAAATATTTTATTACGTTTTCCCTTTAATGTAAATCCAGTTGGTTTGGGTGCACATTGGAATGTAAATTATCAATCTATTCAAAAAAAGATAAGTTACAATTTTAGGGCAATTTTTCGTTACCTTTTTCCTAAAATTTGGATTTAATGACCACAATAAATACAAATACCCGAACAGGTGCTTCATTTAGTTTAACTAATAGAATATTGAGACTAGTATGGGGAATTGTTTATCAATTATTTTTTAGGTTTTCGCCAAAGCCTTTTCATGTTTGGCGAAGCTTTGTTTTAAAATTATTTGGAGCAAAAATTGGAAAAGGGGTTCATGTTTATGGTGGAGTTAAAATATGGGCTCCTTGGAATATTGAGATTGGAGATTTTAGTGGCATAGCCGATGGTGTTAAGCTTTATTCACAAGATAAAATTTCAATTGGTAAAAACACTGTTATTTCACAAGGTAGTCACATTTGCACAGGTACTCACGATTATAATGACAATGGTTTTAAACTAATTACAAAACCAATTAGTATAGGAAATGATGTTTGGATTGCTGCAGAAGTATTTGTTCATCCAGGTTTAATAATAGAAGATGGATGTGTAATTAGTGCTCGTTCGGTGGTAACTAACAATATGCCTGCTTGGAATATATGTTCAGGTTTTCCTTGTGTGCCTATAAAATTAAGAACTAAAATTAATTAAAATATTTATTTGTACTTAGATTTAACAATTGCAATTCCAGTAAAAAATGAAGCTAATAACATAGCTGATTGTATTAAAAGTATAGGAAAAGATTTTGCATTATACATTGATGTAATTGATTCTGGCAGTAGCGATGGAACTGATGAAATAGCCAAAGAATTAGGTGCAAATGTTATTCAATTTATTTGGGATGGTAAATATCCTAAAAAACGAAATTGGTATTTGTTAAATCACAAACCAAAAACAAAGTGGGTTTTGTTTTTAGATGCAGATGAACATTTGACTATACCATTCAAAGAAGCAATTTGTAACAATATTCAAAAATTTGATCATGCAGGATATTGGCTCAATTATTCCATTTATATGAATAACTATAAGTTAAAAGCTGGTTATCCTTTGAAAAAATTAGCATTATTCCAAACTGAAAAAGGGTTGTATGAAAAAATTGAAGAAAACAAGTGGAGTAAATTGGATATGGAAATTCATGAACATGCAATTATAAAAGGCACAGTTGGGTTTATTAAAAGTAAAATTGACCATAAAGTAAACTTTGAAAATATAAATTGGAAACAAAAACACATTGAATATGCAAAGTGGGAAGCCAAAAGATATTTAAGTTTAATAAGTAATAAAAGCGTAGCTAATAATTTTACTTTTTTTCAAAAAATAAAATATTTTATAGTCAAAACTCCATTTGCAGGAACAAGTTTTTTTATAGGCTCTTTCTTATTTATGTTAGGCTTTATTGATGGAATTAAAGGTTATAAATATGCATTATTAAAAGCATTTTATTTCCAACAAGTTCATACGGAAATTAAAAAAGTAGGTAAATAGTTTTGAATAAAAATATAAAACACTTTTTAATTTATGGAATTAATTTTTCTCCAGAATTAACTGGAATTGGCCGTTATAGTGGGGAAATGGTTGAATGGCTTGTAAGTAAAAATGTTAAATGTACTGTTGTAACTTCATTTCCATATTATCCTAATTGGCAAATACAAAAACCATATAGTGGTTGGTTTTATAAAAAAGAAAAACTAAATAACGGACTACTAACCATATACCGTTGTCCCATGTATGTTCCTAAAAAGGTAAATGGAACAAAAAGAATAATACATGAAGCAAGCTTTTTTGTTTCATCTTTATTTGTAATTATTTTTTTATTATTCAAACCCAAAATAGCAAGTATTTTTTGCGTAGCTCCACCATTTCATTTAGGTTTAGCAGCAATTTTTTACAAATTTTTTAAAGGAGGAAAGGTTTATTATCATATTCAAGATTTGCAGATTGAAGCTGCAAAAAATTTAAATATGGTTAAACAAAAATATTTATTGAATTTATTCGAATTATTGGAAAAATTTATATTGAAACATGTTGATGAAATAAGTTCTATTAGTTTTGATATGGTAAATAAAATTGAATTAAAAGTAAAAAAGAATGTTGTTTTGTTTCCAAATTGGGTTGATTGTAATTTTTATTATCCTATTCAAAATTCGAGTAAAAATAGGTATAAATGGGGTTTTAATGAAAACCAAAAAATAATATTATACTCAGGCAGTATAGGCGAAAAACAAGGACTTGAAAAAATGTTGTTGTTAGCAAATAATTTTAAATTATATGAAGAAATATTATTTGTTATTGCAGGTAATGGACCTTATTTAGAAAAACTAAAACAAGAAGCAAAATTTAAAAATGTATTAAATTTAAAATTCCTACCACTTCAACCTAATTATATTTTTAACGAATTTTTGAATATGGTAGATATTCATTTAATATTTCAAAAAAAAAATACTGGTCAATTAGTAATGCCAAGTAAATTAACAACAATATTGGCTGTTGGAGGATTAATATTAATTAATGCAGATAAAGATTCGAGTTTGCACAAATTAATTACTGAAAATGAAATTGGATTCTCAGTAAATTCTGAAAACATTAACGATTTAATTATTAAATTAGAGCATATTTTTACTTTGAACAACAGCATTGTAAAAGCAAATGCTAGAAAATATGCTGAAAAGGAATTAGATAAAGAATATTTACTTTCTAACTTTTTTATTAATAAATAAAGATAATTTAATATTTAAGTAATCATTTGTGAACAAAAAACAATTTTATTCGAATGTTTTGAAAAATATAAAAATAAAATCTGCTGTTACTTTAATATTTACATTAAGCACAATTTTTTCATGTAAAATAATTGCACAATCAAATAGTGCTTACGAAAAAAAACCTTGGCTTATATCGTTTGGTGTTAACTCAATTTTTGAAGATAGAGATCAATTTGTAAGGTACCTTAATAATGAACCCGTTTTATGGAATATTAGCCCAATTACATTTGGAGTTGAAAAACGTGTTAACTATTTCATTGGATTAAGTGGGATTATAGGTTCAAATCAATATCCAGAAAATCAAAGAATAAATGGATTAACTATTGAACAAGTTAAAGATATTATTTTTATTGACCTTAATACAAAATACAATTTGGTTCCTTTACTTAAATACAAAACTCCTTTCGACCCTTACTTAAATGCTGGTGTTGGATATCTAAACAGAAGTGTAAACAACGAAATAACCATAAATTTAGGATTTGGATTTAACTATTGGTTAAATAAAAATTATGCTATTAATATGTGTGGTTCATACAAGTTTAATAGAGGAATTGAATCAGAAGTTAAAGAAGGCGATTTCCTTCAATTAAATTTAATGTTAATTCAATTAATAAATTAAGTTGTTATTTTTTAGTTAACATAAGCATAACAATAAGTTTGAATCAACAAAACTATTTGCTAACATTACTAAACTACTATTGTAGATTATATTAATTAATTGAGTAATGGGAAAAATATTTCATAAAAATTCTGTTTATATTTTTTTATTGCGAATTTTCATTCTTTTATCTGATTTAATAGGATTGAACCTGATAATATGGTTCTTTCAAGTTTTACTTGGACATAAAGTTATTGTAAACTGTAATAATCAAGACTTAAATTGGTTAATTTTTTCATTCAATTTTAGTTGGATTTTTCTATCTTACTTTTTCAAAACTTACATTAAAAGTTTTCAAATTATTTACAATTTAAAGTCTACTTTCAATTTATTTATTGTTCATTCATTTATAAATGTTTTAATAATAAATTTCTTTTTTCATAGTTTAATTGAGTTTAAAATAATTGTATTTTATACAGCTTCAGTATTTTTATTTTTACCACTATCTCGTTATTTAATAAGTTTTTATTTAAATAAAATAGATAAAACTATACATTTAAGAAAAAGGGTTTCAATACTTGGTAATGGACCTCTTTATCCTAAATTATATGAATATTTAAATTCAGAAGATTCTGGATTTAGATTAGTGCCAATTTTACCTAAAATTAGCGCTGAAAAAGTTAATTTAGAAATTTTTATTAATGCAATTAATTTAGCTAAAAAGCATGATATAACTGAAATTTATTCAACAATTATGCCTGTTGATGATAATATGCACATGAGGGTAGTTCATTTGGCCGAAAACGAATTCATTAGGTTTAAATTTGTACCCGATTTTAATGTTGTTCTTAAAAATCATTTTAAAGTAAGAGTTCAATCGCAAGTACTTGAAGTAAATTATACAAGAGAACCATTAGAAGAATTAGACAATAGAATTAGGAAAAGATTTTTTGATTTGCTTGTTAGTTCGTTGGTTATAATACTAATTTTAAGTTGGTTATACCCAATTATAGCATTGTTAATTAAGTTAGATTCTAAAGGTTCAGTTTTATTTAAACAATTAAGAAGTGGAAGAAAAAATAAACCATTTGTTTGTTTAAAATTTAGAACAATGATTCCAAATGAAGAACAGGATTCAAAACAAGCTACTAAAAACGATTATAGATTTACAAAATTTGGTACTTTTTTAAGAAAAACCAATCTTGATGAATTACCACAATTCATTAATGTTTTTTTAGGGCAAATGAGTGTGATTGGTCCTAGGCCTCATATGTTAAATCATACAAAACATTATGGTGAATTAGTTGACTCGTATATGCAACGCCATTTTATTAAACCAGGAATTAGTGGTTGGGCTCAAATTAATGGTTTAAGAGGTAATTTAGACCAAAAAATGATGGAACTAAGGGTGAAATACGATTTACATTACATTAAAAATTGGTCAGTTTGGGGCGATATAGATATAATGTATAAAACTTTTATTATCACTTTAGTTGGTGATGATAACGCGTATTAAAAAAAAATATTTGTTAACTATGAATTTAAAAGGCATACTATTATTTATTTTTACATTTTTATGGATCTACTCTTTTTCTCAAACTGGTAAAATAGCTGGAAGAGTTATTTCCTCAAAAGGAGAAGGCTTAATAAGTGCTGTAGTTACTATTAGTTTAGGCGAATTTACTAAACCTATACAAACTGATTACAATGGCGATTTTAAATTTAATGATTTAAAACCAGGTAAATATAGAGTAGTAGCCAAATATGTTGGTTTTGACAATACAGTACTCGAAAATATTGAAGTTATTGCGGGTCAAACAACTCCTTTAAATATTGTACTTTTTGAAAAACAAAAAACATTAAAAGACATAACAATTAAAGGTAAAGTAAAAAAAGACAATGTTAGTGCATTGCTAATAATGCAAAAAAATGCTGCATCAGTTGGAGATGCAATTTCGGCTGAAGCAATAAAAAGAAGTCCAGATAAAAGTACTAGTGATGTTTTAAAAAGAGTAAGTGGTGCTAGTATTCAAGACAATAAGTTTGCTATTATTAGAGGATTGAATGAAAGGTATAATGCTGCTTATTTAAATGGCTCACCTCTTCCAAGTTCTGAATCTGATAGAAAAGCATTTGCATTTGACATATTTCCTTCAAATATGTTAGATAATTTAATAATAACAAAAACAGCGACACCCGACCAAACAGGTGAATTTGCTGGAGGAATTATTTTAATAAATACCAAAAATATCCCTGATGAAAATTTTCAGTCGTTTAGTTTCGGACTTGGATATAATAATTTAACCACATTTAAAGAAAAAATTACTTACAAAGGTGGATCGTTAGATTTTTTAGGATTAGAAGACGGAACTAGAAGAGTACCAAAAGACTTACCAGCATTAAAAAATTGGCCTGTTGACAGAGAAGGTAAAGCACAAGCAGCCAAATTGATGCCAAATGATTGGGGTAGTATAAATAGTATTTTTGGAACTAATGTTTCATTACAATATACCATTGGTAAATCGTTTAAAATAAAAACAAAAGATGCTATTGGTTTGCTTTTTTCATTAACTTACTCTAGTTCACCAAATAAATACGATCAGTATTTTTATGCATATGACCAAAATGACGATAACAAAATTCAAACTAACCTAAAAGATCAAAATTTCAATGAAAGGATTTTGGCTGGTGCTTTATTAAATTTATCGTGGAAAATAAATGAAAATAATAGCGTTAGTTTCAAAAATATTTATAGTATCAATTCAGAGGATAGAGTAGTAAGAAGGGTTGGAGCATTTAACTTAAACCAAATTGATCCTTTAAGAACAGAATCAAATTTATTTTGGTTTACTTCAAACCAAATTATTACTAATCAATTAAATTCGGAACATTTTATACCTAAAACTAAAACAAAAGTTAATTTATTGTTTTCAAATGGAAATGTTGATAGGCTAACACCGGGAATGAGAAGGTTATTATATACAGCGGGAACTGGTGAAAAGTTTCAAGCAAATATTGTTTCAAATGCCGATTTTGCTTCTTCTACCGGAGGAACATATTTATATACTACAATTAATGAAAACATTAAAAGTGCACAAATAGATTTTAGTCAGAGCTTTGATTTTAATAAGAACTTTAAAAATAATTTAAAAGTAGGATTGAATTTCCAAACGAGGAATAGAGATTTTTTTGCACGAAAACTTAACTTGGCTAAATACCAACAAACTGGTGGAGGTGGAGTTCTATTTGAAGATTCTTTACTGTATTTAAATGATAAAGAAATATTTTTACCTCAAAACATTGGAATATTAGCAAATGGTAAAGGTGGTTTTATGCTTGAACAAATAATAAATCCATATGATGCTTACGATGCAAGTGCAAATATTTTTTCAAGATATTTTATGGTTGATACCAAAATAGGGGCTAGGTTCAGAGCTATTTGGGGAAGCAGATTAGAAACATTTTACCTTAAATTAAATTCAACTCGAGACGATAGATCTCCAATTAATCTAAATACAATTAAATACGATTTTTTACCTTCTTTAAATTTAGTATACTCATTAAATGAAAAACAAAACTTAAGAGGTTCTTATTCTGAAACATTAAATAGGCCTGAATTCAGAGAATTAGCTCCCTTTGTGTTTTACGATTTTACAAACAGATATACTTATACAGGGAATGATACCATAACTAGATGTAAAATTTACAATTACGATTTAAGATACGAATATTTTCCAGGAAAAAATCAATTACTTTCCGGTAGTTTATTTTTTAAACAATTTATTGACCCAATTGAACAAAGATCAAATCCAAATAATGCAAGAGAAGTAACATACGTGAATGCAAGTTCAGCTCAAAATTATGGATTTGAATTTGAATTTAGAACTTTGTTGTCCTCTTTGTTTAATACAGACTCTGTTGCTTTTTTAGAAAACACTACTATTTTTTCAAATTATGCTTTTATTACTTCAAATGTTATTGTTAATAGAGAAAACAAAACAATTGATCAGGATAGAAGATTGCAAGGTCAGTCGCCTTATGTTTTAAATGCGGGTATACAATATGTAAATCCAAAAAGTGGTTATTCTGCAACAATTTCTCTCAATAGTGTTGGCGATAGAATTTCGATTGTTGGAAATGTAAACGAACCAAGTTTATGGGAACAAGGAAGAACGGTTATTGATTTGCAATTATCAAAAACTTTTTTAAAGAAAAAATTAGAAATAAGGTTAAATGCCAAAGATATTTTAGTGCAAGATTTACTTTTTTATAACGACTTAAATAATAATGGTCAGTATGATAAAGATTCAGATTTGAAAATTATTTCACGAAATTTTGGCAATGAATTTTCGTTTTCTGCGGCTTATAAGTTCTAACTAAAAATTATTTAGTTAACATTAAGTTAAATTTAGAATAATACTAAAGAAATTTTCCCTTTACATTAATTCATTTTATTTGTTGCTTAAATTTTAAACTTTAAAAAAAAATAAAAATGAAAAAAATTACAACAACAATTTTCGCTTTGATGATGACTGTAATAGTTATGGGTCAAACAAGAACTTTGCAATCTGTTTCATACAGAGGTGCATTTGAACCAGGTGTTACACCTTGGACTTCAGGATGGACAAATTTTGATCCACAAACTACTGCTTACACAAATTCAGGTACAATCGTAAAACAAACAAACCCTATTACAGCTTCTATTAAATGGACTAAAAACAAAACTTATTTTATTGCTGGTCCTATTTACGTAAAGGCTCCTGCAGTTTTAACTATTGAGCCAGGAACTGTTATCAAAGGTGATACAACTTCTGCAAATTCTTGTTTAATTATTTCAAGAGGTGCTAAAATTATTGCACAAGGTACTGCTGCAGAACCAATTATTTTTACTTCTGGAAAACAAGCTGGAAATAGAAATGTTGGTAATTGGGGTGGTGTAATTATTTTAGGTAAAGCTAGAACTAATGCAACTGGTACTGTAAACATTGAAGGTTTAGCAGCTTCTACAGATAACGAATATGGTGGAACAGATGATGATGATAATTCAGGTGTATTTTCTTATTGCCGCATAGAATTTGGTGGTTTTATTTTCTCGCCAGATAAAGAAATCAATGGTTTAACAATGGGTGGTGTTGGTCGCAAAACTAAAATTGACCACGTACAAACTTCATTCATTAACGATGATGCATTTGAGTGGTTTGGTGGTACTGTGAATTGTACACATTTAGTTTCATACAGAAACTTAGATGATGATTTGGATACAGATTTAGGTTACAGCGGAACAGTTCAGTTCGGTTTAGTAATTCGCGATAAAAATCTTTTTGACGCAAGTACTGGTTCTACATCTGAAGGTTTTGAGTCAGATAACGATCCAGTTGGTACAGTTCGTACTTTAGCTCCAAGAGTTAATGCAGTATTTTCAAACATTACTTGCGTAGGTCCTTACCGTAACGATTTAACCCAAACTATTAGTGGTAAATTTGAAAGAGGTTTACGTATCAGAAGAAATTCTAGCTTACGTGTATTCAATTCAGTATTTACTGATTTCAACAAAGGTTTACAATTTGACGGTAACGATTGTATTTTAAATGCTAAAAATGGCTTATACAATGCCATTGATTCTTTAAATGCAACTGCAGTAAAATACAATGTATTTGCAAGTATTAAAAACAATGCATACATGGTTGGTACTTACTCAGGCGCAAGTGGATTATATGCTGCTTCTGCTGGTTTAACTGCTGATTCAATGTTTACTGCTGGTATGAAAAATGCTTACCAATCAGCTTCTAATGGTTTATTTGTTGATACTATTACTACTTCAAACTACAATATGGATTACCGTCCAGCTGTAGGTTCTCCATTATTAACTGGTGCTAACTTTAGCGATGTATTTATTGAACCTAGAACAAAATTAGGCTTAGGTTCAGTTACTATTTCTGCACCAAACAGTGGTGATTCAGTAGAAATTGCTAGTTTAAGTGATATTCAAACTGCTACAATTACTGTTGGTTCAATTGCAAATGCTGATTCATACAATTGGTCAACCAGTGCTAAAACTGGTGTTACATTTGTTTCTGGTCAAGGTACTACTTCTGTAGTAGTTTCTTTTGCAACTAACTTAGCATCTACTACAGCAAAACCATTATACATATACGTACAAGCTACTAACAATGCTTCAAATACTTTTTCTACAAAAGATTCAATCAGAATTTCTAGAACTAAACCATTATTTAGAATTGGTGCTTTAACTTCAAATCCAAATAACAATTTAATTGGTTCTGCTGTTGAAATGACCTTAACAACTATAACAGATACAAGTTCAAAAGTAGTTAATGTAGTTAGTACAGCTGGTTTAAAAGTTGGAATGCATATTAGAGTGTTAGCAGGAACAACAGCTGGTAGTGTTGGTTCAAGTAATTTAGTTGAATCTATAAATAGTGCGACTCAATTTACATTGAAAAATGCAATTAGCCCATTTGTTAGTTCTGCACCAACTACTCGTGTAGCTACAAATAGATTAACAATTGCAAATGGAACAATACCTGTTACAACAAAATTAAGAGCATTTGTTGTTCCTCAAAATACTTTTGGAACTACTTCTGCTTCAAATGTTTCAAGTGCTGCTTCTTATACTTCTGCTCCTGGTGCAACCAACTTATTAACTGTTGTTACTGTTGGTTCTACCACTGGTTTAGCTGAAGGAATGTGGTTACGCATAGTTTCTGGTACAGGAACTTTAAAAGCTGGAACAATTGTTTCAAAAATTATTGACTCTACAAGATTTGAAATATCATTAGATCCTTCAGTTGCTTTAAGTAACAGTGCTGTTATTGCTGGTTACCCATTAATGACAAATATTTGCCCAGTTGCTGTTTCTAATGGTTTTACTTCAGAATTTGATTATACAGTAGTTTCTACTACTGTTGCTAATAACATTGGTTTTAAATTTGATGTTCCTGCAAATGCTCGTATTTGCCGCGTAGGTACCAATGCATTAACTGACTATTTAACTAACCCTATCAAATCAATTTCTACAACTGCAAATTCAATTGGTGTAGTTTTTGATTCAGCTCACGTTTCTGGTGCAATTGGCGTAACTCCTTACAACAATGCTGGTTTAGGTACTAAATTTAGTGTAACAGTTGGTAAAGTTAAAGCTGGTGTTTACAAAGTAACTAGTTCGGCTGCTGCTGTTCCAAGTACTACTGTTTTATACAGAGCAAGTGTTACTAATGGTAGCGCAGTTTCTTCATACAAATGGACTATTCCTACAACTAATGTAACTGCTTTATCAGGTTCAATATTAGGAAATGTTGTTACAACTACTACTGATACTTTATCATTAAGATTTGGTGCTGCATTTAATACTGGTTCGTTAAAAGTTGAAATTGTTAACAACTGCGGAACTGGAACTGTTAAATCATTTACTTTAAATGGTACTACTACTTTATTAAAAACTGGTTCAGAAATGGAATTAGAAGAAGTAATTGAAAACGCAACTGAAGCTAATACTTTCAGTGTATATCCTAATCCTAACAATGGTAACTTTAACATTAACATGACTGCTGCTAATACTGAAGCTGCTGCTCAAGTTATTATTACTAATATTTTAGGTCAAGTTGTTCGTGAAATTTCATTAACTAACGATAATGGAACTATCA
This sequence comes from Bacteroidota bacterium, assembly GCA_037141455.1. Taxonomy (GTDB): domain Bacteria; phylum Bacteroidota; class Bacteroidia; order UKL13-3; family UKL13-3; genus JAAFJM01. The sequence goes on along the minus strand of JBAXCN010000013.1, from coordinate 1,546 downwards.
ATTCAGAAATTAACGCTAATCTTTCAACTGGTATCTATTTTGTAAAAGTACAAGTAGGTTCAGAAGTAAATGTTGCTAAAATATCTGTAAACTAATTATAGTTTCTTTAACAATAATTATTAAAAACCCTCAACTTTTGTTGAGGGTTTTTTTTTTGTTTAACATTCTCGTAACATTAAAATAGTAACATTGCGTAAATATTTACCAATGAAACAGAGTTTACTTTTTATATTCATATTGACAATTTTAACATGTTGTACTAAAGATACCAATACTATAATAGTAGAAACAAAACCTTATACTCCAAACAACGATACTTATATAACCGAAACAAATGAAAATTTGATAAAAACTACTTATAAATATTCAACTATTTGGAGGTTAACTGAAATTCAAACATATGACAACGAAGTTCCAACCGAGAAGATAAGCATTACATACAATAATAATTTAGTAACCAAAACAAGTAATAAAAATAATACTTCATACAAATATTATTTAAATAAAAAAGGATTGGCCGATAGTTTAAAAATAAATGTAATTGGTTTGTTAAGTATTACAGAATTGTATAAGTATGATATAAATGGATACGTAATTAGAAAAGATATTAATGCCTTGATAAATAATGTGCCTTACGATGAATATACAGACTATACAATTAAGAATGGAAATATAATTAAATCGGTTCAAACCACCGAAACTGATGTTTTTACCACTGATTTTGAATATTATGAAGATTCAACCAATGTTTTAGCGGGTACTTTAGAAGCCATTTCTTTTATACCACAAAGTAAAAATTTATTAAAGAAAGAATCGTTTAGCGATGAAACATTTAACGAATATACTTACTTAGTTAATGAAGAAGGTAAATTAGAAATTACTATTGTAAATGAGTTAGGTGATATAAAACAACGAATAGTATCCACTACTAAAATTAAATAATACCTTAAATAATTCATAAATAGTTAACGCTTTAGTAACTTTAGATTGTTAACATTGATATTTAATCAAAATCACCTATTCAATAATCGAGCTTTTTATTATAATATTGTTTACAGAATTACCAACTAATACCAATGAAATTTAATCTGATAATTATACTTTTTACTTTGCTATTTATAAATGCCTGTAATTTTAATGAAGGTGAAAATGAAAATATTGAAAATAATTCAGATTCTATTTTAGTAAATACAGCTATTAAAGCAATTTTTAGTACTGAAGACTCATTGTCACTAAAAAATATTTCTGTATCAATAATTGGTAAAGATGCCGAACATATTTTTGATATAGAAGGTAAAACTAATTTTAAAGTAGAAAATGGTGTTTTAGATTTATTTTTGGCTCCTGGGGTAAAACCGACTAACGAAAACCCAATGACTTTTACCATACAAGCCAATATGGATGGTTATTTACCTATGAAACAAGAAGTTTTAGTATATAATAATACAGATAAAATTTCTGTAAACTGCATCTTTAAAAAATTTATTATTTTAAATAAAGAACAAAAAAAGGATATTACTTTAATTGAAAAAAATAAAAACAAAAC